>JAUQWR010000669.1 GCA_030835065.1 Candidatus Kapaibacterium sp. | reverse complement strand
ATCAGAGCATTATCAGATTGGTTAGCTTTCAAAACTGCTTGGATATCACCGCCCTGAGCACCAACACCGGGAATCAGAAAAGTATAATTTTTTGCAATATTTCTTGTGTCTTCTAATTCTTTAGGATGAGTAGCACCGACAACAAATCCAAGCTGCTCGTTAGAATATATATTTGTTGTACGCTCAACAACATGTTTATATATTGGTTTTCCATCCGAAAGAAGTCTTTGGAAATCATAAGATCCCGGGTTAGAAGTAAGTGCTAATACGAATACCATTTTATTTTTATATTCAAAAAATGGCTCAAGCGAATCTATTCCCATATAAGGATTGACAGTAATGGAGTCTGCATCAAAGAAATCAAAAACGGATTTGGCATATGATTTGGAAGTATTTCCAATATCTGCTCTTTTTGCATCAGCAATAGTGAAGATATTGTTTGGAATTGCCTTCATAGTTTCTTTCAAAACAGAAAAGCCTTCAACTCCGTATTGTTCGTAAAATGCAAAATTAATTTTGAAAGATGCAGCCAGATCTTTAGTTGCATTAATAATCTCAATATTGAAATCCAGAAGCCCTGCCATACTTTTAGAAAAAGTATCGGGTATTTTATTTAAATCACTATCTAATCCAACACAAAGGATAGAGCTTTTTTCTTTAACTGATTCCTGTAATTTTTCTATAGCATTCATAATTATGGTAATAATTTTTTAAAAGTTTGATAAAATTCATAATAAGTATTTAGTTTAGTAGGAGGCAATACTTTTTCTTTTTCCATAAAAGCGTTTAATCTTTCTATTCTTTTATCAGAAAATGGATGAAGAGCTAACTGCTTTTTATATTTATCACTATTAAGATTTTTCTTAGTAATTTCTAAAAAATTCTTCATTCCATAGGCATTATGTTCATTAGAATAGCTTAGATAGAATGATAAACTATCCAAATAGTATTCATCTTCGAGATTGCTTTTTAAAAAATCAAAATTTTTAACGACTCTTTCAGCTAATTTTTTTGATTCATAACTTGAAGTATCGATGGATAAAGTTATTAAATCATAAATTGTATATTCTTTGAGCATTTTTTTAGTTACAATTCTCTCATTAGATTTACAAACCTCGCTGGATATAAGAGCAAAAAGAGTAGATTCATCTTCAATAGTTTTAAGTAATCCTAATGAAATTACAAAATTAGCACCCGGAAGTGAAAATATAAATACTTCATCTTTATTTATAACAATAAAATTATATAAAAAATCTTGAGAATAATTTATTCTAGGATGGGACCAAGTCGCTTCATAACTTAGATGTAATGTTTCTTGTATACGATCATTTTTAAGAACAGGCCAATTTTCTTGATCTTTTAATAATTCTCTTAATAGAAATTTGCCTAATATAATCTCATCACTAATTTCATAATCTCTAATATTATGATCAAGAGTGTTTTCTTCGCAAGAATTTAACATTAATACTGATAATGCAGTAAAAATGCCAATTACAAATACAAATATTGTTCTAAAATATTTCATAAGTAATATATAAATAAATAATTAACAAATAATTGACGCAATTGATAATTGATAATTGTTCTTGAAAAAATTAAAATTTATCAATTATCTTTTTTCTTAAACTCAAATTAAAAAAAAAAGACTAATTTTGTATAAGTAAAAATTGATAAACTGCAAAGGAGGTTCGTATGGTTGTAAAATATGAAATCATACAAAACAAAGTTAAGCAGGCAGAAGACGGTAACGTTTGGGTTTATACTAATATAACAGATGAAGAGAAGAATTACCTTATCAATAACCTTTGCATTGATGAACATACATTAAATTCTTCTTTAGATGCCGATGAATTATCTCGTATGGAATTTGAACCAAATCACATAGCTATGATTTTCAAATGTCCTAAGCATTATTCTGCTAAGGAGTTTTTTAAATTTAGAGCAATATCTATTGGTGCATTTCTTTTCAAAGACAAATTAATTATTATTTCCGCTGATGGCATCGATTTGTTTTATGGTAAACCATTTCAAAGAGTAACTTCCATGACTGATCTACTCTTTAAAATGATGTATCAATTCATAATTCAGTTTAATGAACACTTGAAAGTTATTAATAAAATTT
>JAUQWR010000668.1 GCA_030835065.1 Candidatus Kapaibacterium sp. | reverse complement strand
AGTCTGTTTATAAGATTTCTGAATTGGCTTATTATGTTAAAAGTCTGGAAGAGTATTATCCTTTGCTTCATAAATTAATTAATGAATTATTGCCAGCCGAGAATTTCTATGTTGGTATTTTTGATGAAAGCAATAATGAAGTAGTTTTTCCATATATTGTGGACGAAATCGAATCGCCAGAGCCTTCTAAACTTGGTCCTTATCCTTTTGGAAAAGGGCTTACCGAGTATGTTATCAATTGTGGTGCATCTTGCTTGCTTACAATGAAAGAAATAAAAGAGCTCGAAAACAAGTCTGAAGTTGTCCTCTCTGGTCCGATGCCTCTTTGCTGGCTTGGCGTGCCGCTGAAAACTACTGAAAATAAAACTATTGGTGTGCTTGCTATTCAGTCTTACAATAGCAAAATTACTTACAACAAAGAAGCTGAAGAAATATTGGGCTTTGTTTCTACTCAGATTGCAACTGTAATTTATAGAAAACAAATTGAAGAAGCCTTGGCAATCGAGCGAAAATATCTTGCCGAAAGAGTAATTGAAAGAACCGAAGAATTGAGTGCACTAAATGCTGAACTCGAAAGAGCAGTAAGGACAAAAGATGAATTTTTGGCAAACATGAGCCATGAATTGCGTACTCCTCTAAATGCTATTCTCGGGCTTTCTGAAATTATGCTCAAGCATAAAGATATTTCTGAAAATGACCGTCATCGTCGCGCTTTGAATACTATCAGAGAAAGTGGATCTCACCTTTTGAATTTGATAAATGATATTCTTGATTTATCAAAAATTGAAGCGGGCAAGCTCGATATTAATATTGAAAAAATTAGTGTTGAGCATATTTGCCAAAATAGTTTGCAATTTGTACGCCAACAAGCCATTAAGAAAAATATTGATATAAATGTTGAAATCAATGATTGTCCGGAAGAGTTTTGGGCAGATGCAGTTAGAATTAAGCAAATTCTCATCAATTTGCTTAATAATGCTGTCAAGTTTACTCCATCAACCGGGCAAGTAGGACTTAAAGTAAATTCGGATTATAATCACGAAGTATTGTATTTCACCGTTTGGGATACAGGCATTGGAATATCCACCGAAAATCTTAATAGATTGTTTAAGCCATTTGTTCAGGTGTCAAGTAGTTTGGCTCGTGAATACGAAGGAACCGGATTAGGCTTGTCTTTGGTATCTAAGCTTACAGAAATGCATGGCGGAAGTATCTCCGTGGAGAGTGAAGTTGGAATTGGCAGTAAATTTACAATTGCTTTGCCAGTAAGAAATCCAAGCAATAAGAAAGAAATAACTTTGAGTGATGATGAGCGAATAGCAATCAATTCAATCAATCATGCATTTATTATCGAAGATTCTAATGAAGATACTGAAAAGCTAAGGTATTTTCTTGATAAAATGAGTATAAGATCTACTGTACATATATTTGAAACAAATATGTTAGATTCGGTAATAGAAGCAATGCCTGATGTTATATTCTTAGATATATTGTTATGGGACAAATCGGGCTGGGATATTTTATCGACAATTAAAAAGCATGATGTGATTGGGCATATTCCGGTGGTTGTTACTACTGTATTGCAAGAAAGACCAAGAGCAATTGCCCTTGGAGCCGATGGATATTTGAACAAACCTTATAGTTATCACTCATTATATGAATCGCTTGTCAAAGTACAGGATAAGATTTATAGACAACAAAAAAATGAATTAAGCAACGATATGGGAGCACAACTAGAAATGGAAAACTTACCTTTAATTCTTTTAGCCGAAGACAACGAAGCAAACTTGGAGACTCTCGAAACTTTCCTTGAATTCGGTGGTTATCGGGTTGTTATTGCTCGTAATGGTAAAGAAGCCGTAGATTGTGCTAATGAATATCAACCAAATTTGATATTAATGGATATTCAAATGCCAAAAATGGATGGTTTGGAAGCGATAAGATTGATAAAATCAAATAATAAATTGAACGAAATTCCAATTATTGCTCTTACTGCTTTGGCAATGCCCGGCGATAAGGAAAGATGCTTATCTGCTGGTGCTAATGAATACGTTAGCAAACCTGTTAATTTTGACACTCTTATGAGCTCTATGGAAAAGTTGCTCGGCAAGAATTAATAATTTTCTGAGCAGATTTTATGCTCTCTGATTCAATTTTAAAGCTTTAGTAAAATTACTCTACTGAGTTTATTTTATTAAAGTTTTTTTTTATTAAAAATTCATAAATACATGTTACTTTTTTAATAAAAAAATGTTAATTTCTATTTTGAATTGAAATAAATAATCGATTTTACGTTTCTATTAAAACTGTTTGATGTAATGTTGGAAAATATGAAAAATATTAATTGGGCAATATTTGGAGTTTTGGCTTTGATACTTTCCTCATGCGCATCTGCTCCCAAAAATCCAAATGAATATATTGACTTTTTGGGCGAGTCGCATGTTACTTTTTTCCAAAATGAATCTGGTAAAAAGTTTTTGCTTATCGATCTAAATTACTCCTCGTCAAAAAAAGATAAAGTTGCTGATATGAAAATTATTATAAGCCAAGGCGGCAACAAATTCGAAAAATCATTCGATCTTGTTAATTCCGGCTATATGATTTCTAAAGATAGTTTGAATTCTTCCGATTTTCAAATTGTGGAATTGCCTGAATCAATGAATTTTATTGAATCATGGAAATATCACTTGAATTATAAGTTTAAAGAAACTGAATTTAATAATTACGGTGTAGTTGCCAAAGCAAAATCTACTTTGAAACTATATCCGAATCAAGATAAAAATGGATTTGGTATGTATGCCGTCCGTATTGCTAAAAAGCCCGACGACGAATATATTCCAAGTGCTGAAACTTTTAGAATAGAAATATCTGATTTGAAAAACAGAGTTTTGTGGAATTCGAGAGAAGGTAATAATTATACACAGGTAGTAAAACAAGTCGAACCTGAAGAAGTATCGAAGTATCATTATTATAATATCGAAATACCAAACAATGGCAATATCAAGCCAAGATCAACCGGAATGTATAATGTAAGCTTGATGATTCCGGCAAAAAAAACACCTTATTCATATAATTTTACTTGTTATCTGGAAGAAGGATTATGGATACCCAAGAATTAATGAAAAGAACGATAAAATTAGCTATGCTGGGCAACGGTATGGTTAGTCCTAATCCAAGAGTTGGTGCATTAATATATAAAGACGGCGAAATCATATCCGAAGGCTGGCATAAAGAATTCGGGGCTGCCCATGCCGAAGTTGATGCAATTAAGAATGCACCAATTGATAGTTTCGAAGGAGCAACTTTGTTTGTCAATTTA
>JAUQWR010000667.1 GCA_030835065.1 Candidatus Kapaibacterium sp. | reverse complement strand
CACAATTATGCACCAACACCTTAGAGGCAGATACATAATAATTTCGTAAGCCTTCTACTTCGAGATTATATTCATAAGTTTATATATCAAAGCTCGAAGTTAATTTCCCAAATTTTCACAATTTTAAATTTTCAAAGAACGAGTTGTATTTTTTAATATATTTTTATAAAGTCCAATACTTCATATTTATCTGCACTTAGTTCTTCTGCTAAATTGTAGCAAAGATTATCTACCAACAATATATTCTTCTTTTTATTAAAAGTTCTTAAAAAAGTGCGACTTTTTAATTGAATTACTTGTAATAACTCTCCAGTTCTTGCTTCAAATTTAAACAGTTTATCATGATCGTCGCTATTATAGTATAACAATATTCCATAAATAAATGAATTTTCGGGATCATATCCTAATCTAAGAAAATGTGTTTCACCTTCAGGCTTATATCTCCATATCTCTTCATCCTTTGTTAAATTTAAGCAACGTAAGCATCCACAAACTTCTGCCGAAAAAAAAACATTCTTCTGAAAATGTTAAATCAAGAGATGTAAACGTGTCTAATGGTTTTGTATATAACAATTCATTGCCTTTATAAACTTCGTAATTTTCTTTTACTATCCTAACTTGTGAGTCATTAAAATCTGAAAAATATATTCTAATGTCTCCTCTTTCTTTGCTTATTATTTCTCCATTGGATGAATCTAGAATGTATAAATAATCTTTAGTCCTTATGTATAAAATTTTATCATCAATGGAAAAAATAATTTTATGTATATGATTTATGGCTTTATTCACCCAAATTAATTTCCCATCTTCAATATTGTATAATTCAATTTTTCGTTTTTCCCATCCGCATGTAACAAAATATTTTTCATTATTTGATAATGCAATACGGTATTTACTAGTTGAAAAGCATGTATTTAGTTTATACATTAACTTTCTTTCTTCAAAACTATAAACATTAACTACTGTTTCAAATTCATTTGCAATTAAAAATCTTGCATTTTTACTTAATATTATATTATCAATCATAAATTCTCCTAATCATAAAAATATAAATTTTGAAACTAATATTTTTTAAACATAAAATCATCTAAACCAAATTCTAATATCATTCTAAACA
>JAUQWR010000666.1 GCA_030835065.1 Candidatus Kapaibacterium sp. | reverse complement strand
TTTGGACCTACTGGCGACTCAGTTTTTGTTGAAGAAAATATTGCTTATACAATGTCTGAACCAGAAGACGCAAGATACTGGATGCCATGCAATGATGCACCTTATGATAAAGCTTTAGTAAAATTTACTACCAAAGTACCTGAAGGATATGAAGTAGCTGCCAATGGACTTTTAAAAGAGGTAATTAAAAATCCGGGCGAGCCTACTACTTTCATTTGGGAAGATAATGATATTATGGCAACTTATTTAATGGCAGTAACAGCAAGTAAATATAAGACTTTATCTCATTGGTACAAAAAAGTAAGCAATCCATCTGACTCTATTGAAATTAAGTATTATGCTTGGCCTGGCGACTATCAAGATTCAGTCAATGACGGTTCTAAATATAATGCTGAATACTCATTTAGAAATACATTAGACATGATGAAAATTTATTCTACTGTATATGGTGAGTATCCTTTCTCTAAATATGGTATGGTTTCTGTTCAACCATTTGGTTTTGGCGGTATGGAGCATCAAACGATGACAACCATTACCAGAGCTTGGCTGCGTGGTTGGTCAGATTTCGGCATTGCGCACGAACTAGCTCACCAATGGTTAGGCGATTTGGTTACTTGTGCTACTTGGGATGATATTTGGCTGAACGAAGGCGGAGCTACTTGGAGTGAAGCTATTTATTATGAAAAATTGTATAGTAATAAAGATTACTATTATTACTACATGCGCCAAAATTTAGTTGATTATTTTAAAAGAGTAAAAATATTTACAACTCCAATTTATGGAATTGAAACAAATTCAATTTTTTCCGGCTCTTATCCTCTCTTAGTTTATAACAAAGCTTCTTGGGTTTACCATATGCTCAGAGAAATGATGGGGGATGAAGAATATTTCAAAACTCTTAGAAACTATTTTACTAAGTTTGGCAATCAATCAATAGAAACAAAAGATTATATCGAGTTTTTCAAAACTGAATTTAAAAATCCTCCTATTTCATTAGATACATATTTTGATCAGTGGATTTTCAAAGCAGGGCATCCTAAATATTCAACAGTTACTAATGCTACTACTGTAGGTAATAAAATCGAGGCTGAAGTAACCGTTGTACAAAATCAGAGTGGAGAAAACGTACCAAGTGTTTTCGTTATGCCTATAGAACTTTTGTTCTATAAAAACGAAAATGTTAAGTTTTCTAAAATATTTGTCAATGACAGCAAAGAACAAACATTTAAAGTAACTTTAGATTTTATTCCTGATTCAGTGATTGTAAATAACAATAAAGTAATATGTCAGAATATTTCTTCCGAAGTGATTTTATCAGTTGAAGATGAAAATAATGAATTATCAATTTATCCTAATCCGATTCATGGTGATGGCTCAGTCTTTATAAAACTAAATGGAATAAATACAACACTAAATATTCAGATATTTGATGAATTGGGCAATGTTATTAAAGACTTGGGTTTGGTCGAGATTAATGATTCAAACTCTTTGCTGAAAATTGATACAGAAGATTTATCTTCAGCAAACTACTATGTAAGAATCAGTTCTAACTCATATTCGAAAGTACTTCCTTTTGTTGTAGTC
>JAUQWR010000665.1 GCA_030835065.1 Candidatus Kapaibacterium sp. | reverse complement strand
GCCCGACTGCGTCGGTCGACACTCGAGAGGTTATAAGACATTTTCAATTAGTATATTTAATTTATATAAGAATAAGAAATTAAATTGGTATACCGTGAAGAATAGCAGCAGTAGCCAATTCCCCTCATTGAGGGGTGGCTGCCGTAGGCAGATGGGGTGGATTCTTAAAATTCCCAAAACTTAAGAATATCCACCCCGCCCGACTAAAGTCGGTCGACACTCGAGGGTAATAAGAAGAATTTATTCATGGATTGGTTGCTGCCGTAGGCAGAAACGTGGTGTGCTCTTAAAATTTCTAAATCAATTCTAAAACTTGCTTAGAATTTTTATATCATATTGCGTTTCTTTATCTCGATATACTTTTGTATCACTGCCACACTCAAATCCTCAGGTTCGACAAATATTGTCAATATACCATGATTATTTAGTTCTTTTACGATTTTTCGCTTTTCGAACATAAAGTTTTCTGCAATTACCTTTAGATAAACATCATTCGAGTTCTTTACTTTTTGTTCGGTTACTTGATTCAATTCTGTGTTCTTGAAAAATATTACTACAAGCAAATGAGATTTCGAGAGCATTTTTAAGTAATCCAGATTTCTTTGCATACCTGAGTATGTTTCAAAATTTGTGTATAACATTATCAAGCTTCGCTGTGTTATTCTATTTTTGGCTAAATTAACCAGCATCGGATAATTAGTTTCATAATAATTTGTATCTATCGAATACAATGCTTCAGAAATTATTGATAATTGGCTTGGCTTTTTGTCTGATTTTACGAATTTATCTAAATTCTTATTTATACATACTATACCAGGTCTATCATCTTTTTTAATTGCAACAGATGAAATTGCCAAGCTGGCATTGATAGCATAATCGAGTAAAGTCATTCCGCCAAAAGGCATCCTCATTGTTCTGCCCATATCAATGACGGAATATATGTTTTGCGATCTTTCGTCTCTAAATTGGTTTACCATCAATTCATTTTTTCTGGCAGTAGCTTTCCAATTGATAAACCTTATATCATCTCCATTGACGAAGTTGCGTATTTGTTCTAATTCAAATGTGTGGCCAATCTTTTTAACCTGACGTGAACCAAATAGATTCAAACTGGAAATTGCCATCAAATTGTATTGATTTAACTTCAAAAAAGATGGATATACTGCCAATTGAATTGATTGCCCCAATCTATATCTTTTTCTTATCAGTCCAAATTTTGAGCTTGCATATATATTAATAAATCCAAAATCATAAACTCCTCGCTTAACTGGTTTTATATGATAAACAAATTCATAAGGAGTTTTGCCTGGCAAATCAAATTTCTTCGAAAAATCACGTACTTGAAATTGAACTGGTATTTCATCGATTACTTCGAGCGATATTTTAAATGAATAATTATTTATAATATTTATTCCTATCGGATTGAGATCTCCATTCGATAATTTTTCAGGACATATCCTCTTTGCTTCAATTCCGTTTCGAGTGGAATAGATAAGCAAAATATCGAGTAAAGTAAAAATTATCAATCCCAACATTCCGATAAAGCCTATTATCGCAAAAGTATTAATCCATACTGATGTGAATAATAAAATTATCACTGCAATCGAAATATTGAAAAACTTTCTATCGAAATACAGACTTTTCAAAAATCTTATCATCTTGGCACTTCAACTTTTTGTATTATATCTTTTACAATATCAATTATTGGAATTCCTTCCATTTCTTTTTCAGGAGTAATCATAATTCTATGATTCAATACATGAGGAGCAAGATATTGTATATCTTCCGGAATAACAAAATCTCTGCCTTGCATAGCTGCAAATGCTTTTGATGCATTTAGCAATGCAATGGATGCTCTTGGTGATGCTCCCAAATAAAGAGCAGGGTGACTGCGGGTAGTAGTTACAATATCCACTATATATTTGAGTATTTTTGGCTCGATGAATATTTCTTTTGTAATATTTCTTATTTTATTCAGTTCCTGCTTGTCTATTACTTTGTTTATATCTTCAGCTATAGCTTTACCTTTAGATTTCAATTCAAGTATTTTTATTTCTTCTGAATGCTTTGGATAATCGATTACAATTTTAAATAAAAATCTATCGATTTGAGCTTCAGGAAGTCTATAAGTGCCTTCATGCTCGATTGGATTTTGGGTAGCAATAACCAAAAATGGAGCTTGGAAATGATATGTTTCGCCAGCAATACTTACTTGCCTTTCTTCCATTACCTCGAAAAGTGCAGCTTGAGTCTTAGCTGGAGCACGATTAATTTCGTCTATCAATGCAATATTAGTAAAAATTGGACCTTGCTTAAATTCAAATTCAGTAGTTTTTGGATTGTAGATTGAAGTGCCAAGCACATCAGATGGCATAAGGTCTGGAGTAAATTGAATCCTTGTAAATTGGCAGTCAAAAGCAGCTGCAATAGACTTGGCTGCCAATGTTTTCGCTATACCGGGCACACCTTCTATCAATATATGCCCATCACTTATTATAGCTGTTATCAGCAAGTCAATCATTTCATGCTGCCCAACAATAACTTTCTCCATTTCTGAACGAATTTTGTCGATACTTGTTTTGAATGGTTGCAGATCTATCCTGCTTTGATAGGATAGATTATTATCGTTATTGCTTGTATTTTCCATGGTCAACCTTTATATAAAATTCATCTATTACTTTATTTAATTCTATCAACTCTTCTTGAGTATTTATACTTGTTTTCTGAAAATCGCTGATTGTCTTGAATAAATTATTTATATAATCAGATTCGCAACCGGATTTTAAAATCAAATTATCTAAGAAATCCTTATCAATTTTATTAGTCATCATATTATATCTATTTCTTATAAATTCTAATAAATGCCTAATTTTTTTGTCGCCAAGATTTCTATGATTTTTCTTTCTATAATACAAATCAGCTATTGTTCTTACAAAATCTACTGTTTGATTTGACGGAGGCAGTATTATTGGTATTCTTCTTTGCATTCTCTTCATCTTGAACAATATAAACAGCAAAATGATTATTAAAGCAAAATAAACTCCAATTCTTGAATTCGGGTTGCTCAAAAAGTATCTAAGTGGTGATTCGCTTTCAGTATAATTTTCTGTTATATGCCTATCCCAAACAAACTTTTCGCCAGTATATGCAATATTAAACATTTTGACTATATAATCAATATTTTCAGGATATTTCCAGCAATAGTAGTTTGTGTAGGAAATCGGAGTAGAAGATAAAATAAACTTTCCTTTTCCAAATTTCTTTATAATTACTAGTGATTCTTTATCGGAATATCCGGCTAACGCAACACTTTGATTAATGCTATCCCTATCCTTAAAAAAAATTGAATAATATGAATATTCTTTTTTATAATTAATTTTATTTATCAAATTTGGATTGATAAAATTAAAGTCTTGTGTTTTAGGATTTAAATTTAATTCTTTTTTAAAATTCACATCAATTTTACTTTCTACAGCTAATTTCAAAGTATCAATAATTTTATGAGGAATATATTCAGCAACAATAAGTGCAGTATTGCCTTTACTCACCCAATCCATAAGCACTTTCAATGAATGAACATCATAATCAATTGATTGAGAAATTGCAACATAACATGAATTATACAAAATCTGAAATTCAGGATTATATTTCTCAGTATATAAAGAATTATTGATAAAAAGAATCTGATTGTCTGCAATCGAGCTCGCTGTGCCAAAAGCAACTTTCATACCATAAGGTTTATCGTCAAATATAGCAAAGGTTTTTGACCAATCCAGAGGCCTATTGCCATTCTTATCTACATATATAAGTAGAGCAATTAATGCTATAATTAATCCTATAAACAATAATTTTTTACGCATTTAAGCCTCCTATTTTTGAAAATAAGGAGTTAAACCGCAAGCTCAGCTTTTTATAATCTTCAGAACTAATCAAATAATTTCCATATTCTGTGTAATTGAAAGCATTAGACAGATTTAAAAAATCAAGGCGCAATTCTGAATTTGAAAGCTCGTAATAATAATCATAGTTTGTCTTTTCAGCTCTCCACGCAATCATTTCTTTCGCAGCAAGTTGTTTTAATAGTTTTAAGTATTGAAACCTTAATGCAGAATTAAAATCAGATACATTGAGCGAATTTTCAATTAACTTATCAAAATCGACTTCCCTAATATCATCTCCCATTTGAAATTCGGGGATTACAATAGCTTTTTTACGTCTAAAAAGCAAGTTAATTCCATCGCCTGCATACTTTTTATATAAGATAATAATAATAATTATAACAATTATTAATAGAATAACTTGATACGATCTGTTACTCGTAGTCTCTAAAATCAGATCCTGCAAGAATGATTTGATTTCATCAATTACTCTTTCAATTAGACTTTCGGATTTTGGAAGTTCATAATAATTAAGATTATTATTTACTATTATCTCATTAGCTACATTATGCTTTGGATTAATATAATATTTGCTCGTATCCTTGACAAAATAAGCAAAAGTATTTACCGAATTGATAAAAAGTAAAACAAATAATATTAACTTAAAAAATTTATTCATTTTCCTTCATGTCTATTATGTTGGTATTATTAGCTTGTTCCTGATTGATTGCAGCTATTCGATTAATCAAACTACCACGGGTTTTCTTTTCTTTTAATGAAAAGTAATAACAACTCATTACAGCTATATATAAGAAATTAATAAAGAATACAACTGAATTAAGCACAAGAATTTTTAATACATTAACAAGGAGTGGCAGCTGACCAATTTCTTCGCCATAAGGATTTGTGAAAGCTGAAGCAACTTGAATCAAAGCAAAAGGAATACTTATAAATTGGCTAATCGATGCTGTAACAATAAACAATATTACAAGGATACCTACAGTAAACCACCAATTTCCTTTAATTAACTCATTACTTTGCATAAATGTAAAAAGCTCAGATTCTTCATCAAATGTTTTTATTTGCATGTAGAGCGAAAAAGTAATAGCAAGATAAATTCCAGGAATAATTAGTAGTACAAATCCAACCATTACTATTATTCCATAAAAAATTGACAACATAAAATATGGAACAAATAATTGTCTCAAATTTTCTTTAATAATTGATAAATCAGTAACTTTATTGTTAAAATAGTAATTTTTTAGATATGCATAAGATATTAGCACTCCAATGAAATTCAATATCATATAAATAATATTATCACCAAAAGTTAGATAGATTGGATTTGTATAATAATCTGTTTTGATATAAACAAAGGCAAGATAAAACATTATTATTATAATCATTATAGGAAGAAACAATTTCAAAAACAAACTCACGAGAGTTTTCCATTCCTGAGTCAAGAGCTTAAATCCGGCTGTAAGAAATTCGCCGAAATCTCTTTCTTTATTAAGTTCAATTTTGTTGGGCAACTCTTCCATTTTCTTTTCTCCTCAAATAAAGTGGATAGAACAAAAAATATCCTAAAATCAGTGCTAACGAAAATAATATTATTAGAATACTAAGCCATACCGGCATGTATGTATATCTAGTGACAAATGATTCCAATATCGCAGCAAATATATAGAATGGCACTAAACCAATTGCAAGCTTTAGTGCTTTTTTCACTCCAATTATGAATGAATCCATTCTGGAATATGTACCAGGAAACATAAAGCTGGCTCCAACCATGAGTCCTGCAGCACCTGATAATATAATAGAGCTGATTTCAATTGTTCCATGTATCCAAATTACACTCATAGCATGAGCTAAAACTTTTTTCTCATAAAACATATAATGAAATGCTCCCAGCATTACACCATTCGTAAATATTATATATGCAGAACCAATGGCGAAAAACAAACCATATATAAAAGCATAAAATGATACTCTAACGTTATTAAAAGAAATCATTAAAAACATATCCGACCCAATTGCGGATTTATAAACTGCCATTGGATCGCCGGATTTTATATTTTCTAATGTCATATTGACGTATGCATCGCCCATAATCATCCTTACAAATGATTGATCATTTGCCGAAGACAAAAAACCTATTGCTACTCCAATTATTATTATTATTGCTGATACCAGTATTTCTTTCCGCAGACTATATACTACTTCTGGAATATCGTATAACCATAATTTTTTTAGTCTCGAAGCATCTTCTTTTTTGCTTTTAAATAATTCTTGATGTATTTTTGCTGAAAATTGATTCAAATACGATTCGGTCTTTGTTTGAGGAAAATATGTTCTTGAATACGACAAATCATTCAAAGTCTCTACATAGAGCTCTGCAAGCTCATCTGGCGAACTCTCTTTGTCTTCAAGGACCTTTTCGTAATTCAGCCATTTGTCTCTATTCTTTTTAAGGAATGTAATTTCGCGCATTGTTTTCCTTAAGCATTTATTAATTAATAAATTTATTAATTTTATTCGAAAGAAAAAAATGGAAAATATTAACATTGTCACAAATCAAGATGTCATAATTAATTATAAACCTGCAGGAATTGGTGAAAGACTAATTGCAGCTTTTCTTGACTACTTGATCAAATTCGTAATAATAATTGTATTTATATTGATCATGAATGC
>JAUQWR010000061.1 GCA_030835065.1 Candidatus Kapaibacterium sp. | reverse complement strand
AGTTCAGTATTTTGTTTACTAAAATAATCACGCCACTCTTTGCTTACAGAATCCGGGTCTTTAAGATACTCATAATATAATTCTTCTATAAAAGCATCATTTAAATTAACCATAACTAAATCATTAATATTTGTAAAAATAGTAATGGTTTCAACGAATTTTTATATGTTTGATTGTATTTTGAGTTAACATATTGTTTAGCATACTTCATTAATAAAACTAAGTAACTTGATTGACTAACAAGAATTAACATATTTTAAACAAATATATGCAAATATTTTATTATTTTAGTATTTGAATGATTAGGTAAAAAATGATTAGCACTGTAGAAAATATAGATTATTTGAAAAGTATTGAAGCCATAGCATTGAGACTAGCTTCAGTCGAAGATTTACGTTCGCTAATCGACACAGTATCCAAAATCATATTCGAAATTGCACCAGTAGAATACATGGCACTATATATTTATGATTCGGCAAATAACAGACTAAAACTAGTATCATCGAAAGGTATGAGTTTAAATGAGCGTAAAAAAGCTGAAATCACAGCCATGCAAAGACATCCCGGTAGAGCTTGGGCCGAAAGACGCCTTATATATATACCAGATGAAGATGAAGAATCGCGGACATTTGATGAGTTGTTTCCAAATGGTATATCGATTAAGACTCGCTTATATATACCAATTATTAGAAATGATGAATGTTTGGGAACATTTGCAATATCATCAACAAAGTCTCACTTGTTTGATGACCAATCAATTGCACTGCTTTCATTCCTCACAAATATAGCTGGTGTGATTTACAAAAATATTATTGATCGAAGAGAACTAGATAGAATAAATCACAGAATGAAAATTGCTAACAGAAATTTTTTAGCACAAAAACTTCATTCAATAGGTCAGTTAGCTGCAGGAATTGCTCATGAATTGAATTCACCCTTGCAATATATGGGTGATAATTTAGCTTTCCTTAATTCAGCATACGAAATGATGACTACTTTTGTCGATAGTATCAAACAAGTACTCGAATCAGAAGATGTTCAAGATAAAAATGAGATTATGGCTCTTATTAGCAGAATAAGTATGGAGACTGATATACACTTTTTTTTGAGTGAGATTCCTCCTGCTATTTGCCAATCTATAGAAGGGCTCGACAGAGTAAGTCGTATTGTAAAAACTATGAAAGACTTTGCACAATCTGGTGTCAAAGAAAAATCATTCAAAAATATAAATAAAAGTATCGAGGATACATTGCTCATTACTCATAACGAATGGAAAAATTGGGCAATTGTTACAACCGATCTTTCAGTTGAGCTTCCTTTGATTTATTGTCAAGCAGATGAAATTAATCAGGTTTTGCTCCAAATTATTATAAACTCTGTCCATGCTATTCAGGATAGAGCCCATCAAGATAAAGATTATAAAAAAGGTAATATTGTTATTACTACCAAGCTGAGTGGCGAGAGCATAGTGATTGCTATAGAAGACGATGGTATTGGAATTGAAGAACATAATATTCAAAGAATTTTTGATCCTTTCTTTACTACTAAAGAAGCTGGAAAAGGAACTGGTCAGGGATTAGCTATCGCTCACGATGTAGTCGTAAACAAACACAATGGCAGTATTAAAGTAAATTCTACTAGATTTGCTGGAACTGGATTTACTATTGTTCTGCCTTTAAGTTATTGAGGTTATTATGTATAATTTACTAATTGTCGATGATGAAGAGTTCTTGTTGGTTGGAATGAAAAGAATTTTCCAATCTGCTGGTTCTGACTTCAATATATTCACTGCTGAAAGTGGTCATACTGCACTCGAAATCTTGGAAAAAGAAAATATAGATTTAATCATAAGCGATATGTATATGCCTGAAATGAGCGGATATGAACTACTCAATAGAGTAAAGAATAATTATCCCAATATTGTCAGAATTTTGCTTTCAGGTTATATTGAAGACTCAGTGGATCTGCCCAAAAACAACATAGCTCATATGTATTTGAGCAAACCTCTGAGAACTAAAGCTTTGATTAATGAAATCAAAGAATATATGTCAAATCAAGAACATATTTTAGAAGAAGTATGAACAATAGGGTTTTATTAGTCGATGACGAAGTGAATATTCTTCTGGCTTATAGAAGAAATTTAAAAAATTTTTTTGATGTTACTGTTGCTGATAATGGACCGTCTGCTCTCGAAATTATTAAAAACGAAGAGCAATTTGCTGTAGTCGTGTCAGACTTTAGAATGCCCGAAATGGATGGTATTGAATTTTTGAATAAAGTTAAGGAAATTTCTCCTGATACTATTAGAATTATTCTTACCGGATTTGCCGACCTTCAAATTGCAATCGATGCTATCAACGAAGGTA
>JAUQWR010000664.1 GCA_030835065.1 Candidatus Kapaibacterium sp. | reverse complement strand
TAATTTTATTAGTATTTTCCAATTTATTATTAATAATATTAGTCTCATTTTCAATTTCTAATAATTTCTTCTCAGCCGCAATCCTTTGTTTTTCTTTTTTTTCAAGCTCTAGAATTCTTGATTTCAAATCACGATCTTCTTCTCTCAATTTAATATAATTATCATAAATTGGTTTTAATTCATCAATAATCCCACATGAATCTAATGCTTTTTGCAAATCGTTATTCTTAGATAAAAGATTAGATTGATTCAAATCATTCATTTTAATAATATGACTAAGAGTAAGCTCTTCATTTTGAATTTTATTCTGTAGATCATTATGTTTTTCGATTATAAAACTTACACTACTCAAATCATCCTTCAACTTTTCAAATTGTGAATTTTCAGATTGAAGTGTAGAATTTATATTATCGAGATCAGTTTGTAATATATTGACATCAACAATTTTTCCGACCAAATTCAATATCAATTCATCGTTATAATTTTTTTGAGTTTTATAATTTCTAAGTGTATCATTTTTAATATTTTCAGCAATTTTCTTATAAATTTCTGTTTCAAATACTTTATTGAAAAATTCGGCGCGTTTAAAAGGCTGAAGCGAAAAAACTTCAGTAATAGAATTTTGTTTAGCAACAATAACACTATCGAATATTTCTTTAGAATTACTTGACTTAATTCCAGTGCAATTTTTTACAAATTCAGCTATAATTTTTGATCCTGTTTTGAAAGGAGTTCTTTCGCCTTCGTTAAAAATTTTGTGCGAGGCTGATTTGCCCATTACTTTTTCTACAATATAACGTTTTTCATCATTGGCAGTAAAAGTAACTCTGATTCTAGCCTGATTTTTTCCTTTTGCTATAGAATTTGTATCGCTCTCACCCCATAAAGTATAGGCTATAGCATCCAGAATCGAAGACTTTCCTGCCCCATTTAGCCCAAGTAAGAGATTTATTCCTTGAGTAAATTCAATTTTTGAATTTCTATGCGAACGAAAATCAATTAATTCAACTTTTTCAATTATCATTTGTAGCTCCTTCTTTTAGCAACGACTCGAGTAGATTATTGAAAATATCGTGAAGATTTTCGTCATTATCTGCATCTTCTGCTATATTTTTCATTTTTAAAAGACTTAAGTGAGTCAATTCCACATTTTTTGAGAAAGAATCTGTTTGATTGAGTATTTCTTTTTCGATATCATCAATCGATTTTATATTAATATCTCCAATATTTATATCATTCTTAATATTATATTTAATTTGAAATTTTAAAGGATTCAATGAATCAATATACTTACGAATTCTTTCAGGCTCGATATCAATACTATTATCGGATTTTATTTCTAATTGCAGCAATT
>JAUQWR010000663.1 GCA_030835065.1 Candidatus Kapaibacterium sp. | reverse complement strand
AACTGGTTTCACTTATTTACCCCCAATATTTGCGATATAAGTCTATGACGATTATATACTTAACATATTTCAAACTGTGGATAATTTTATTTTGTGATTTCTCAAAAAAAAAGAGGTTGCCCTTTTGAGACAACCCCTTTTGTTTATATAATTTCAGCATAATAGTATGATAAAGCAGCTATAAAGGAATCTTGAACATGCTTAGCATCAATATCCTTGCCGTCAAGAGTTAATCCTTTTGTTGCACATGCATTTGCTTTTAGTTTGACTTGATAACCTAAGTCTTTGGCAGCTCTTACACTTGCATCCACGCACATGTGTGTCATCATTCCACATACAAATAATGTATCAATTTTTAAAGATTTTAAATAATTATCAAGTCCGGTATTTACAAAACTATTAGGAACATGTTTTGTGATTACTAACTCATTATTTTCCGGTTTGAGCAATTCATGTATTTCTGCTCCAAAAGTATTAGGTATAAAAAAGCTCGATCCAGGGCGAGTTGATTCATGCCTTACGTGGATTACAGGTAGATTCTTGCTTCTGAATTCTGTAAGAAGTGTAGAAGCATTTTTAGCAGCTTCAAAGCTGCCTTGCAATGGATTTGCACCGTTTTCAAAATAATCATTTTGTATATCGATGATTAATAAAGCTTGATTCATAATATTTCCTTTAATATAATTCCATCTCACGTGCATTATATTTTTGTTCTAATATTGCAATTAATTTAATTAATTTTCCTTTTAGTGATGCTTGAGCAATAATTAACTCTCGTTTGAGAATTACATACAATTCATTGGCAAATTCAGGATATAAATCGCAGAAACGAACTAATATTTCAGCACTATAATGTTTTAAAACTATTCGATTGACGTTTGTTTCGAGCATATTTAAGCAAAAATTAAATAGTTTGCCTCGTTTTGATTCAGACTTGGGCAAATCTACTTCTGTATATATTTTCATCATATTGAATAAAACAGATTCGTCTTGAATTTTTTCAATTTTAGAATAGATTAGTTCTAACTCCTTTTTATAAAGAATTGGATTTTCTCTAATCAAATGATTAATTACTCTCGATGCTCTTTGTGATATTGAACCGTTTTGCTCTAGCATTAATGCTTTTAATTCAGGAAAAAGCTGCGGATTATCCTTCATGAATAAAGTGCCTTTTTCAATACATTTTGCAGAGCTGTCGTATAATATTTCTTTCCAATTTGTCATTACCAAAATTAAAAAAAATATCCATATCATTTTAAATTAATCTAAAAATTTATTAGATTTTATTAAATTGCTATGAAAGGAGTTTTTGAAATGATAATTAAACAAGATAAAGATACAATAATAAATTATTTGACAGATGCTTCAAATATTAAGGGCGAAGCTGATTGTGTGTATATTCCTGAGACTCAGGATGAATTGATTGCACTCGTAGCTAATCTATATAATCAAAATATTAAGATTTCTCTTTCTGCCGGAGGAACAGGTATGGCAGGTGGAAGAGTGCCTAATGGAGGAGTAGTAATTAGTGTAGAGAATCTAAATAGAATTATAAGATTTGATAAAGAAAATGGGATAGTTACTGTAGAATCAGGACTTGTTCTTAAAGATTTACAGGATTACTTAGAAACTGAGAATTATTTTTATCCTCCAAATCCGACTGAAAATAATAGTATGATTGCAGGAAATATTGCAAATAATTCCTCAGGTTCGAGAACTTTTAAGTATGGAGCTACCCGCGAATATGTCAAAAAGTTAAAAATTGTATTGGCTGATGGTTCATTGCTTGAAATAAAACGTGGCGAAATATATGCTTCAAATTCCGAGATTAATTTATTTACAAATAATGATTATCGAATCAATATACCTATTGATGACATATATAAGCCCAATGCAAAAAATGCAAGTGGTTATTATGTTTCTAAAGATATGGATGCAATTGATTTATTTATTGGAAATGAAGGTACTTTAGGAATAATCATTGAAGCAGATCTGGCTGTGATTCCTTCGCCGGAAAAGCTTATTGGAGCAGTTACTTTTTTTGAATCAGAATCCGAGATGTTAAATTTTGTTGATTATATGCGTGATATTTCGCTTAATTCATTCAATCATGATTATTCAAGTTTTGGATTTAGACTAATTGAATATTTCGACTATAATGCACTTGAATTATTGAAACCAGAGTATTCTCAAATACCTTCATCTGCAAAATATGCTATTT
>JAUQWR010000662.1 GCA_030835065.1 Candidatus Kapaibacterium sp. | reverse complement strand
AGAAATGTATAAATTGATTTTATTATTCTTATTATCTGCTAATTTAGTGTTTGCTCAAGATATTATTAAAGAAAAATCTTTCAGAAATACTGAATATTGGAATCCAGTTAAAATTTACAAGTTTAATAATAACATCTATTTTACTTGTTTTAATAAGTTTAAATATCGAATTTTTTCGATTAATACTTCTAATTTAGATACAAACTGGACATGCCAAATAAATAATTTCAAGGGTATTAACGTCAAACCAGGCAATATACCTCTATACTCTGTCAATTTATTATTTGATCAAAATATCATACTTAATGCATTTAGTCCCGAAAATGTTACTAGCTGGTTAGGCAATTACTACTTTAATGCACAAGTTGATTTTAATGGCAATCTAATTGATGATTCTCTTTATTATGAAAAAGGCAATCGTGAATGCTATTTTGATGGTGAAAACGCTAGCTTGATAAATACCAGAGACAATCAGCTTTTGTATGCAAATTATTTAAATCCTTCGTCCACAGAATATAAATTCTCTTTTGTCGAAAAACTTTCACTCAATGGAAAAAAATTAAAAAGAACTTTACTTGATACTGCATCTGATAAATATATTACTATTACTCAACCCTTGCAGTTCCAAAATGACAAGTATATTGTTTCCGGATTGTATCGCGATTCTTTGAATGCTGAAATTGGTTATCACATCAGTTATTTAAATGAGAACATTGATTTTATAAAAAAAATTCAATTTTATCCGAATTTCAAAATTGAAATGCACTCTACAAATGTTAATAATCAATCTAATATTATTGCAATTAGTGCTAATTGCCAAAATCCTTACCTTATTTTGGATAGCATCAACGAAAGACAAGCCTATATAGCAATTTTCGATCAAAATGGAAATTTAAAACATGAAAATAGATATTCGTATGAGTTTTATACTTATATATCAGGATTAGAACCATATAAAAATGGATTTCTTTTGTTTGGATATACTGCCAAATATTATCAGGATAATCCCCAAAGAAGAAATGATTCTACAGTACAAAATCTATTAATTTATGTCGATTCTTCAGGAAATAAAATTTGGGACAAGGTTTGGGGTAAATTTCCTGATACAGATATTATCAGCTCGTGTATCCCACTCGATAATAATGAAATTCTGGTTGCAGGAGCTATTAGTCCGGACAATAAATTATATACTGCAATTCTTCTCGATAATGGCGTTTCTGTATATCTTAAAAATGAAAATACCATTTCAATTTCTCCAAATCCGGCAAAAGATTTTATTATAACAAATTTTGATCAAGATAATCCACCTTATCAAATTTCAATATTTGATATCAATGCCAATAAAATAAGAGATATCAACCCAAATTTAAAAATTGACATTAGTGATCTGCCTTCAGGTTTATATTTTATTTATTACTATTTTAAAGATAGATACGAAGTAAATAAATTCATCAAAGAATAAAAAACAAAAGCTGCCAAAATAATTATTCCGGCAGCTTTTTTTTATTTTTTAATTAAATTTCAGAGTTTTCAGGAATCTTCGGTTCAACCATTATCACCTCTTCCCTAGAAATAACTACAGCTCCAACGTTTGCCCCTTTGGGTTTTCTTACATTTTTGCGGAGAGTGTAGCATACCGGAGTATATTTGGCATTGCGTGCTCCAGAGTAATAAGCACAAATCTCAGCTGCTTTTTTCAGTATGTCCTTAGGTATTCTTTCAGTATTTCCTCTCAAAACTGCATGCGAGCCCGAACTGCCTCGTGCATGCAGCCATAAGTCATTTGCCTTGGCAAACTTCATGGTTAGTTCATCATTATTTTGTGCATTTTTCCCAACGTATAAAGTATAATTCTCATCCAGAATAAATACTTTATATTTATCACTCGCTTGTCTCGGTTCGTTCTGCATCTTTGCTATTCCTACAATTGGTGCAATTTCTTTTCTCAAATTTTCAAGTTCTTTTACAGTTTTTGCATTATTTAAACGATTTAAATAAGCTTTGAATGTGTCAAATTTTTCTTCTACTTTAGGCAGCATTTTTTGTTTCTGCCTAATATCTAAATTTTCTTTTGAAGCCTTAGAATAATATTTTTTTGCATTGTCTATCAGATTAAGCTTTTCATCCAAAGGTATGCTTATTGGATTGGATGCCCAATCTATTGTTTCAAGCTTTGCTCCATATTTCTGCTTTGGATTGGCTTGCGAAAGAAGTATTTCGGCATACAGCTTATATTTTTCGGCACGTTCTGCAGAGGCAATTGTATATTGAAAGTCTTGAATCTTTTTTTCCAGCTTCTTTACTTCTTTGCTCAATATATTATTCAATTCCTTATAAATACTATTTCTTTTTTCATCGATAATATTTTGAACTATTGTGTGCCTAATCGCATTAGATAAATTGTCTATCTCACCAATTATAATCGGGAAATCCCTAAGAGGAATTAACGATAAAATAGTTTTAGCGTTCTCATTTTGCTTGAGAAGATAGTATTTATCTGAGTCGAGGATTCGTCCAATCAGCTGCATAGCCGCATTATCAATCATTCTGAGTTTGTCATCTCCAAATGCAGATAATGGCAAATCAGGATCTAGATCCAATTCATAACATAATTCAGAAGCATATTCTTTACCCAAAAGTAAATCACTCTGAGTCAGTGCTTTCTTTAAGCTAAATGTTTTATCTATCTCAAAAATTGATTGTAAAACAGCAATATTCTCTTTGAAATTTGTATTCTTATATTTTTCGGGCTCATTTAATGCATTTAATATTTTGAAGTTTTTATCACAAACAAATAAATTACTATTCGAGGCTCCAAACATACTGATGTAAACTATATTATTTATAAACTCAAGCTTTATAATTCTATCGTTTGGAATCAAACTTATGTTTTGAAGTGTATCGCCAACAATTTCAGGCATAAGATCGACACTATTGCTGCGCGCTCTAGCAAAATTTTTGTCTAAATATAGTGAAGCATACTTAGATTGAGAATTATATTTCAAGTATATAATATCTTTATAATTGAAAAATGCTAGTTCAATAGTATCTTTTTCTTGACTAAAACATTCAATTAATTTAAGTCCAACCAAGCTTTTCAGCTCTTCGACCAGTTTTTTTAGAGTAAAGTAATGCCTAACCATATCAATCTTCAAAAAAAATTCAAAATTATCAATAAATTACTAAAAATTGGAACAATTTTTGGAATAAGATTATATTTTGTTAAATTAGAATCGTTTAATTGATAAAATTTAAATAGGATAAGATGAAACGCGCATTATATATACTTATTCTCATATTTGCTTGCAATGTATTATTTGGCAGACAACAAGACAAAGTATCATTAGGCATTGATGAATTGATCAAAAGCAACTTTAACTACCTCAAAGGCAAAAAAGTTGCATTGCTCACTAATCAATCAGGACGAACCGGAGATGCAAAACTAACAGCTGATGTGTTTATAGACCAGAACGTCTTCAAGTTTGTCGCAATTTTTTCGCCTGAGCATGGATTGTTTGGTGCAATTCCTGCTGGCGCAAAAGTAGATAATGAGAAATATAGAGATATACCAGTGCTTTCAGTCTATGGAGCAGCAAAATCTCCTGAAAATTCAGCACTGGGCAAAGTGGATATAGTAGTTATCGATATCCAGGATATCGGTATTCGATCATATACTTATCTTAGCTCAATGTATAATATGATGCAGGCTTGCGCTAAGGCTAATAAACATGTGATTGTACTCGACCGACCAAATCCATTAGGCGGCATTATTGTCGATGGAAATACTTTAGAAAAAGGCAGAGAAAGTTTTGTGGGTATTATTCCTGTTTCTTATATACATGGCTGTACTATAGGCGAGCTTGCCAGAATGATCAACGAAGAACAATGGTTGGGTGAGGATAAAAATGGTAAACAGCTAAAATGCAAACTTACTATTATAAAAATGAAAGGTTGGTTTCGTAAAATGCAATGGGAACAAACCGGCTTTCTTTGGTTTCCGACTTCACCTCATATCCCTAGCGTTGATGCAATTAGGGGTTCGGCTGTATTAGGTAGTTTTGGCGAATTGGGATTTATTTCTATTGGTATTGGCACAACCTTGCCATTTCAATATCTTGGCAGCCCAGGTTTAAATGTAGATTCTCTACTTATTTATCTCGAAGACGAATACGACAACGGATTGCATCTATTCAAAGCTAAATACAAACCATTTTATGCTAAATATTCAGGCGAATATTGCGATGGTTTGCTATTGAAGTTTTCTTATAACAACGACTTTGCTCCTTATTCAGAAGGTTTTAAGATTATTCTTGCTTTGAAAAAATTAAATCCTGAGCTGTTTAAAAAAGATAGAATTGCAAAAAACTCGCAAGAAATGTTTAAAAAAGTAACTGGTAGCAATAAAATAATTGAACTTTTGTTTGGCAAAAACGACGATGATGAAGTATTAACTGCGATTGAAGAAGGCAAAAATGAATACTTAGAAATTAGAAGCAAATATTTATTATATGAATAATAAATCTAATATTAGCTATATATGAATTATTGCTAATTTGTTGTTTTTGATATTCATTTAATAAAATTTGGCTCGTTTTATGCATTAATAATTATTTGGATTAGTATTAATTAACATAATTTTTGAATGATTATGAAAACGCAAAAAAAGCTTATCTATGCTTTTGCGGCATCGCTCGCTATGGTGATGCTTTCCCTTGTTTTAGCCTTAATATTTGCTAAACAAAGACAAACTGCATATCAAGAAAGTATTCTCGAACAAAAGAACTATTCAGTAGATGTTGCTCTTAAGAAAAACAACGACTACCTGGCTAAGTTTGCCGTTGATTATACTTTGTGGGATGAGTTATCTAATTTTGCTAATGGCAAAATCTCTGGTTGGGAAGAAGATAATATAAATACTCTTCTTAGTACTTCTCAAATCAAATATGTCTGGATTTTTAATTCCGACCAAGAATTGGTTTATTCAATTCAAGATACTGCACTCGTAAAAGTAGATAGTCCAATGCCTAGTATTTCAATTCTTAAAGTTCTGGATACCGAAGCAAATATGCCTAATCGATTTTGTAGTTTCTACAAAAAAGTTGGATCTGAAATTATTGAAATAGCTGGTGCTACAATCCATAATTCTTCAGATACAAAAAGGCAAAACAAGCCTAATGGATATTTTTTTATTGCACGTTTAGTTGATAAAGAAAGCCTTTTCGATCTCGAAATTATTACAAATAGCAAAGTTAGTATTCATCCAAGTTCTTATACTCAGGAAGCCGGCAAGCATGAAACAATTGTACTAAAAAA
>JAUQWR010000060.1 GCA_030835065.1 Candidatus Kapaibacterium sp. | reverse complement strand
TAAGTTCTTTATATCTAAAGCAATCAATAGTATGGTCGTTTACCATTCCTATTGCTTGCATAAAAGCATAGCAAATTGTTGTTCCGACAAATCTGAAACCATTTTTCTTAAGTTCCTTGCTCATTTTGTCTGATAATGCTGTCGAAGCAGGTATTTCTTTCAAAGATTTAAATGAATTAACTATAGTTTTTCCATCTGTAAATTGCCAGATAAATTTATCAAAACTACCTAGTTTTGATTTTATTTCTAAAAATGCTCTGGCATTAGAAATAGTAGATTCAATTTTTAATTTATTTCTTATGATTCCTGCGTTTTGCATTAATTCATCTATTTTACTTTGATTATAATTAATTATTATTTTAGCATCAAAACCATCGAATGCAGATCTAAAATTTTCTCTTTTATTCAAAATTGTTGACCAACTAAGACCTGCTTGAAATGCATCAAGGACAAGGAATTCAAATAAAATTTTGTCATCATGGAGTGGCACGCCCCATTCTGTGTCGTGATAATGTTTTAAATTTTCTGTACCTAAAGACCATTGACATCTAACTTTTTCCATTTTAATATCCAATTTTTCTTAAAATATTAATGACTGATTCGGCATTTATTTCTTTTAAACCGATTTCATGGTTGGAATTAATAATTATATGGTTATTGCTGCTTAATGGTAAAAATTTATTTATATTAGCTTGTTTATCTTCGTATAAACCAATTACCGGAATATCGAATGCAGAAGCTATATGAATCAAGGAAGTATCGGGTGAAATAAGCAAATCTGCCCTAGAAACTAATGCTGAAACATCATTAATACTACGTGATTTAAATTTGATTACATTATCAGAAATCAAAGTAAGCTCTGTTGCAATTTCTGTCTCCGACTCCACAAAAGATAATATTATTTGCTTATTTTTTTTGGATAAATATTTTACTATTTCTATCCAAAAATGAGTTTCTGGTATTCTATGTGGTCCACCAGCAGACAAATTAATAATAATAAAATCAGATATTTCTGAGGATTTAAGAAAATAACTAACATAATTATTAGAATCGTTTCCAGGAAACAATTGAGGTTTGATTAAATTATTATAAGTAAAACCGGCAATTTTTCCTGCATTTAAATTTCTATGCACTGAATGTCTAAAAAAATTATCTTTATCAGAAGGGATTAGATCAGAAAAAATATTATCACTATCTTTTTGGAAGCCAACTTTTTTGTCTGCTCTAGAAAGTTTAGCAATTATTCTGGATTCTGTCGATATATGATCTTTAGGATCTAAATAAATATCATATCTGATTTTTCGTATTTCAAAGAAAAATATCAATAGTTTAGAAGGTGATTTGTCGAAAATAAATATTCTATTGATAAATGGATGATTATCAATTACATGATGATTAGTCTTGCTAGCTATCAAGTCAATACTAGCATCAGGATAATCATTTTTAATTTGAGCAAACAAAGGAGTAAGCAAAATCATATCTCCAATGCAGCCAAGCTGAGTAATTAAAACATTCATCAATAATCCAAAATAAATACAAAAAACAAAAATATGAATAATGCTTAAATAATAAAAAAAATGAGGCTGAAATTCAGCCTCATCCATTTAAAAAAGAAAGAAAAAATTAATCTAAGAAATGAACAAACATGCCATCTCTAAGTTTTGGTTCGAACCAAGTAGATTTAGGAGGCATAATTTTGCCAGCATCAGCAATTGCCATTAATTCTTCGATTGAAGTAGCAAACATCGCAAAAGCGACTTTCATTTCGCCAGAATTTACTCGTTTTTCTAATTCTTCCAAACCGCGAATACCACCCACAAAGTCAACTCTTTTGCTGGTACGAGGATCGTCGATACCCAAAATTGGATCTAATACGTGGTGTTGAAGAATAGCAACATCAAGATTATCCACAGGATCAGCAACGAACAAATGAGGTTTTATCACCAATTCATACCATTTAGAATTGATATACATACCAATTTTGCCTTTAGCTTCTGGTTTATACATACCAGCAACTTCTTTAATTTCAAACAATTCATTCATTTTATTCATGAATTCTTCGTCGCTATTACCATTCAAGTCTTTAACTAATCTATTATAATCCATAATATACAAATGGCTAGCAGGGAATAGAACAGCTAGGAAGAAGTTATATTCTTCGTTGCCAGTATGGTTTGGATTAGCTTTTTGACGTTCGCGTCCAACGATTGCAGCAGCTGCAGAGCGATGGTGACCATCTGCTACATAGAAATAATCAACAGCAGCAAGAATTGATTGAATTTTGGCAGAATCATCTTCGTTTTTGACCAACCATGATTGATGACGAATACCATCAGCAGCAATCAAATCATTATCAGGAGATTCTTTAACAGTTTTTTCCACGATTGCATTAATTTCTGCATTATCGCGGTAAGTTAAGAAAATTGGACCTGTATGAGCATTAGTTACTCTCACGTGTTCGCATCTATCTTCTTCTTTATCTTTACGAGTTTTTTCATGTTTTTTGATTACATCATTCCAATAATCATCTACTGAAGCGCAACCAACAAGACCGTATTGAGTTCTGCCATTCATTGTCTGAGCATAAACATAATAATAAGCTTTATCGTCTTCTACTAAAACTTTATCATTAATCAAGTTCATCAAGTTTTCTTTACCTTTTTGGTAAACTTTGGCATCATAGAGGTTGATAGAAGGATCAAGATCTACTTCAGGTTTGCCAACATGTAAGAAAGAAAGAGGATGACCTTTAACTTCTTCACGAGCTTCTTCAGAATTTAATACGTCGTATGGTTTAGCAGCAACTTCAGCAGCAAATTCGGGTTTTGGTCTGAATGCCTTAAATGGGCGAAATACAGCCATTTCAATTCTCCGTCAAAAATTATATTAATATTGTTTTTTGTATTATTAATGCAGAAGCTGCCTTTTAAGTAAGACAGCTCCGGCTTATAAGATTCAAACTAAATTTATTTTTTCAATACATCGATTACTTTATTTGCGATTTCTTCGCCAACTCTATCTTGAGCTTCAACAGTAGAAGCACCGATATGAGGAGTAACAGAAACTCTTGGGTGATTGATCAATTCTTTTTGATCTTCTGTTGGTGGTTCGCTTTCGAACACATCAAGAGCAGCAGCAGAAACTTTTCCGTTGTTCAAAGCATTTAGTAAAGCTTTTTCGGAAACAACACCGCCACGAGCGCAATTGACAATAATAACGCCGTCTTTCATTTCGTTAATTTCTTTTTCGCCAATAGCAGGACCTTCGCTCTTAATCAAAGGCATGTGCAAAGAAATGAAGTCAGAATTTTTAATAACTTCATCTTTGGAAACCAAAGTTACATTCATATCAGTTGAATTAACGAAAGGATCGAAAGCAATAACTTTCATACCAAGACCTAACCCGCGTTTTGCAACTTCACGACCAATATTGCCAAAACCAAGAAGACCAAGAGTTTTGCCAGTAAGCTCGATACCTTTGCTATATTCTTTTTTGGGCCATTTGCCTTGGCGCATTTCTGTATTGCTCAATTGCAAAAATCTTGAAACTGCAAACATATGAGCAATAGCCAATTCAGCAACAGAGATTGATGAAGCACCTGGTGTATTCAATACAGGTATACCTTTTTCTTTTGCATAAGCAACATCAATATTGTCTAATCCTACACCGCCACGAGCGATTGCTTTTAAATTTACGCCTCTGTCTATTACTTCTTTTGTTACTTTTGTTGCAGAGCGAACGATAATAGCATCATATTTTTCAATTTCATTTAATAACTCTTCAGGTGTCAGCTTTTGTTCGACAACTTCAAAACCTGCGCTTTTAAGCAATTCTGAACCGATTTTTTCGATACCGTCTGATACGAGTACTCTCATAACCACTCCAATATATTTATAATTAAAGTTAAAGAGAACTTCTCTTTAACTTTTATGCTTTACTATATTGACAAAATTAACACTTAAAATTACTTAAACAAAATTAATTTAAGTAGTAATGCTAGGAATTTTTGATTATGAACAAAAAAAGAATAAAATAATCCGAAACATGCTTAAAAAAGACTAAACAATGCCTTGTGCCATCATAGCATCCGCTACTTTCATAAAGCCTGCTATATTTGCTCCATCCACGTAGTTACCTTTGCTGCTGTATCTTTCTGCCGAAGCAAATGCCGTATCGTGGATATCTTTCATTATTCTATACAATCGTTTATCTACTTCTTCGCGAGTCCATGATAAACGAAGAGAGTTTTGGCTCATTTCCAAACCAGAAACAGCCACACCACCTGCATTAGCAGCTTTGCTCGGACCAAATGCTATACCATTGTTTATAAATTCATGGACTGCTTCAGGAGTTGCAGGCATATTAGCACCTTCTATTATGTATTTGCAGCCATTTGAAATAAGTGATTTTGCATCTTTCAAAGTCAATTCATTTTGTGTAGCGCAGGGAATAGCAATATCGCATGGTACTTGCCAGATTGTTCCGTTTTCGAAAAATTCACATTTAAATTTCTCAGCATATTCTCTAATTCTTCCTCGTCTTACGTTTTTCAATTCCATTATATAATCCCATTTGTCGAAGTCTATACCATCGGGATCATAAATAAAACCTGAAGAATCTGAAAGAGTAACAACCTTGCCGCCAAGTTCAGTTATTTTTTCAGTAGCATATTGAGCCACATTACCAGAGCCTGAGATTACAACATTCTTTCCATCGAAAGCATCGCCATCCACAGCCATCATGTTTGCTGCAAAATATGCCAAACCATAGCCAGTTGCTTCAGGGCGAATCAAACTTCCACCCCATGAAATACCTTTGCCAGTGAGTACACCGGAAAATTCGTTTTTTAATTTTTTATACATACCGAACAAATAACCAATCTCACGACCACCAACACCTATATCACCGGCTGGAATATCGGTATCGTTTCCGATATGTCTATATAATTCGCACATAAAGCTCTGGCAAAAACGCATTATTTCATTTTCTGATTTACCTTTTGGATCGAAGTCTGCACCACCTTTGCCTGCACCCATTGGGAGAGTAGTAAGACTATTAGAGAATATTTGTTCAAAACCCAGAAATTTAAGAATACTCAAATTTACATTTTTATGGAATCTCAAACCACCTTTGTAAGGTCCAATTGCACTGCTATATTCAATCCTATATCCACGGTTGATATGTATATCTCCATCATCATCCAGCCATGGTACTCTAAACATTATTATACGCTCGGGCTCGATAATACGTTCCATAATTTTATTTTTTACATATTCAGGATGATATTTATAGACAACTGGAAATATTGAAGTCATCACTTCTTCGACAGCTTGGATGAATTCTTTTTCGCCTGTATTTTTTGCTCTTACTTCATCCATAAATTCATTCAATTTTGTAGTCATATCAATCCTTCTTGGTCTTTGTCGCAATTCATCAATTTGTAAAATAAGAATATTTGAATTAAATTGCAAAACTCTGATTTGAACATAAACTCTAATCGTTGGAATATAGATATAAAACAATGATTTGAATTTAGTTTTCAACATAGTAAAAAATCTTTTTGGTAAATGTAAATTTTATAAGTAAATTTGTAATTCGTATCGTGAATGATATAAAAAATGGAGAAATAAAATGGCAAGAAGATGTGAGTTAACCGGTGTAGGTGTGATGACAGGAAACAATGTTTCTCACGCTCACAATAAAACCAGAAGACGCTTTTTACCAAACTTGCAGAAAAAAAGAATCTGGATTCCAGAAGAAAAGCGTTGGGTAACGCTTAAAGTTACTGCTCGTGCTTTAAAAACTCTTGACAAAAAGGGCTATAAAGCAATGGTTAAAGACCTTGCGAAAAAAATGGCATAATATTAAGTCTAAAAGTTATAAAAAAATACGATAATTACTTCGTGATTAATCGTATTTTTTTATTTCTATTTTGCTAAATATAAGATTCTAATACAGTAATAACACTTTCTACTCTTCCAAATGGTGCAGAAACCTGTACGCCTTGTATGTCATTTCT
>JAUQWR010000661.1 GCA_030835065.1 Candidatus Kapaibacterium sp. | reverse complement strand
TTACTATTATGGACAAAGCAAAGATTCAAGAATTGAGAAGTTATAGATGCTATGATGTGCTGAGCCTTATTGAGCCATTATCAACTTCGTTAGCCAAAAAGTATAATAGAGAGACAGACCTTGTACTTGATATAAATGAATTTACTTTCCCTATGTACTATGATTATTGCAAAAAAGTATTAGAGGAATTGATAGATAATGCATTTAAATACTCAGTAGCAGGACAAAAGGTTAGAATTGCAACTTATGAAAAGGATGATAATCTCGTTTTTTTAATTGAAGATAATGGTTCGGGAATGACTATAAATCAATTGAACGAAATATCTGCCTTTCAGCAATTCGAAAGACAATTAAACGAGCAACAAGGTGCGGGGCTTGGGCTGGCAATTGTAAAATTAATTGTAGAAATTTTTGATGCTCAGATATTTTTTGAAAGTAAATTTGGTGAAGGTACAAAAATATTTATTAAATTCAAGAAAGTAATTGATGACAATTGAGTTGTATTATGAAAATCCTTGTTTTTTCGTTCATATTGATGTTGAGTATCAATTTTTGCTTATTTGCCGAAAAAAATGAAAAGAATATGAAGTTTATAAAAAATGAAAAGTTAAAAACTATTGATTTATCAAAAATTGATGATACAAAAATTAGTAATTGGCGTGGTAATCCAGTAAATTCTGATGGTACTTTTATAAATCTCTATCAACCATTTAAATCTAGTTTTTGGACTTTTTTGAAATGGAGATTTTCTAAAAATCCTCAAGCCGAAGAGAAAAAAAATGATAGGTGGTTGCCTACTGTAGATTCAAAATTATCATTTTTGAATAATAATGATGATTGTATTGTATGGCTAGGGCATGCTTCATTTTTTATTCGTCTTGATAAAAAAAATATATTGATTGATCCGGTTTTTTATTCAGTGCCATTCACAAAAAGATTTATTGAAACTTCTTTTGATATAGAAAAATTTGTAAATATTGATTATTTATTGATAAGCCATGACCATGGCGATCATTGCAACAAAGAATCGATAGAAAAATTAATAAAATTGAATCCTCAAATGAAGATTTTTGCCGGACTCAATATGCAAGAATTGCTAAGCGAATGTCTTTCTGGCAATCATAATGAAATCCAAACTGCCGGTTGGTTTCAAGAATTCAATTTAGCTAATTCACCTTTAAAAATTGTATTCCTGCCGGCAAGGCATTGGGCTAGACGTAGTTTGTTGGATGAAAATGAAAGACTTTGGGGTTCATTCATAATACAAAATGCAGACAAAACTATTTATTTTGGTGCTGATACTGGATATAGCGAGCATTTTAAATTAATTGCAAAATTATTTAATAAAATAGATTATGCAATATTAGGGATTGGTGCTTATTCGCCCCGATATATCATGGAAACTAATCATATGACTCCTGAAGAAGCAACAAGGGCTTTTATTGAGCTTAAAGCTACCCGTTTAATTCCTATGCATTATGCTACTTTTGATTTATCGGACGAACCTATAAGCGAGCCATTAAGAAGATTAGATAAATCATTAATTGAGAAAAAAATTTCTGATAAGCTTATAAAGCCAATAATTGGAAAAAAAATCCCGCTTTAATTTGCGGGATTTTTGTTATTTATTCTTTTATTATCTTTTTGCTTATCGTGCCTTTTTGGTTCGAAATATTTATTATATAAATACCCTGTGGCAGTTTTGAAATATCAATGTTTTGAATTCCATTAGAATACTCTTTTTTAATTATTATTTCTCCTAATTGATTTATAATTTGAATCATATTCAATTCTTCATGCAATTCTATATTTATTGATTCATTTGCTGGATTTGGATAAATATTGACATTGTCTTTTTTTATTTCTTTTACATCTACACTCGATTCACAACTAGATCCAGCAATAATTGATTCATTTGGTTTATTATTGTAATGATATTCTAATAAAGTAACACCTTGAATTGAAGATACTTTAATTCTCATCCAACCATAATAAAAATCATTTCCGGCTTGCATTCTAAAACCAACTATACCAGTTTTAGCATCGAGGAAATTATAGCTTGTCGAATATAGTATTCCTTGTTTGCCACCTGTACGCCAGCTTGAGTGAATCCCGATTTCTGTACCTTCTGGCAAAAATACAACTTTATCATTGTTAAGAGAATCTGTTATTATTCCTCTACCATAATTCTCTAAATAGTAACTTCCTGAATTATACCACAAACCGTAGAATCTAGGTATAGGACCTTTTGTTTCGAAATATTTCCAGCTTGAGCTTGGTGTTACTTGAAGATTAGGAGTATCGCAAGTTTTTTTCCAAGGATCTAAATAGTTGATGGCTATTTTTGTTTTATAATTTCTAATTTCGTTTGCTTTTGTATTTTTGAATGCTGAGTCAAAAAATTCAATTTCGATACTATCAACTGAATTTTCTTTTTCATGTTTAATCGATTTACCTACAATATAGAAGTAAGCAGTCAATGAGTCACTCGCAACTACCATACTTGTTTTCAAGCCTTCAGGAAGATTCTTGATAGAATAATCAATATTCTCTTTCAATTCTAAATTAATCGATTTGAAAACCGCTCCAGCACAGGCGTGAATAACAATTGTCGGCAATTCGAGAGCACCGTTATTATCAATAGATTCGAAAATAACCTTCTTTGAAAAAGCTAAAAACATCGAATCACTAATGCAGGATTTGATGTCGAGATAGCTTGCAACTCCTGTTGCAATCAAATTTTCGGGTTGCCATAGAGAATATCTGGAAGGATCTAGAAGAGCTGCTTCCATTCTCGCATTTTGATCTTTAGTGAAGTTTTTATAACAAGAGGCATTATAATCCATATAATTTTCACCATTAATCGGAACACCGCAAGGAGATGCTGCACAACCGGCTGCCGCAACATTAGTGGGAGGAGTATCATCACACAAATCACCTTCGCCATTGCAGTCATTGCCATCAAAAGTATGGCGTAGATTTAAGTAATGTCCTAATTCGTGAGTAAATGTCTGATTGAACTCCAGATTGTTGTAGGATGATCCACCTTTTCCAAAATAAACATAGTTATAAACCATTCTTGCAGTACCGATCTTGCTCATATAAACGCTTGGATACCAACATACACCTGAATTATTGAGTGTATTGTCGGCATATAAATCATTCATCAAATACACATTAAAATATTTAAAATTATCCCAAGCACACGAAGCAATTTGAGAATCATAAGTTCCACCATTACCAAATCCGGATTGTTTATCTCTGTAATAAACTACACCATCTGTCGGTTGTCCTTTCGGATCTAGTAATGCTCTTTTAAATCTTATCCTTGCATAAGATTTGACTGAGTCAAAAATTGAATTTACTGTTTTGTAATCATTATCCGAACCTGTAAAAGTTGCATTTAGGTCTGCAATTGCGTAATCAATCTGACTAAGAGGAACTCCTTTGTCACCTTCAGGATGAAATACATGGAATACAACAGGGATTGTAATCAAACAATTTGTATCGGGTAATGAGTTAAATTGTTTTGCTTGTAGTTTAATTTGTCTTGATATTTCTTCCAGTAGTTTTAGATTCTTATCGTTAGCAACTTGATTATTCAAAATGGAAATTTCTTTAGACATTCCATTGTCGATAGAATTGACAGGGAAGAAGCTGGGTTCGCTCG
>JAUQWR010000660.1 GCA_030835065.1 Candidatus Kapaibacterium sp. | reverse complement strand
TCCTGACGGAAATATCCAATTTTGGCAGAACCACCTATCTCTACACGTCCTTTGTCTGGTTGCTGATATCCTGCTAATACACTCAATAATGTAGATTTGCCTGTACCATTGGGTCCAATTATACCAATTCTATCCTTTGGTTTGGCAAGATATGTAAAATCATTAAAAAGTATTTGATTAGCTATTTTCTTATAAATATTATGAGCTTCAATAATTCTTGAACCCATAAATGATTTGCCAAGCTCAATCTTTATCTTTTTATCTTTAGTTGTTATTGTTTGCTTTTTCAGCACATCAATCCAATCGACTCTGCTTCTCTGCTTGGTACGTCTGGCTTTTGCACCTTTTTGAAGCCAAGCCAGTTCGCTGCGCAGGCGCGACAATGTATGAGTTAGTGTAGATTGTTTTGTCTTTACATAGCTTTCTTTCTTTTCGAGATATTCTTCGTAATTGCCTGGATAAGAAAATATTTTGTGCTCATCTATTTCGATAATTTTTGTTGCTACTGCATCAAGGAAATATCTATCGTGAGTAACAAAAAGCAAAGATGTTTTGGATGATTGAAGCCTGTCTTGTAGCCATTGAACAGAATCAGCATCAAGATGGTTTGTGGGTTCATCAAGTATCAATAAATCAGGTTCGGATAGTAATGCTCTAGCCAATGCTACTCTTTTTTTGAGTCCACCCGATAAATTTTTTACATCATCAAACAATCTATTAATACCCAGCATCGAAAGTATCTTTTTTGCTTCGTTTTCATAATTCCAACAATCCAACTCTTCGATTTGATGAACAATTTTTTCGAGAAGCTCAGCAGATTTTGCATCAAGTCTTTCTTTGGGAATTGCACATAATCTATGATATTCTTCCAGCAAATTATTGATTTCAGGTTTAGAATTTAATACTGAATGCAACACAGTATCTGTAGTTTCAAATTCTGGCAATTGATCGAGAAATTCGTACCTAACGTTGTTATTGAAAATCACAGTTCCTTCGTCGGCAAATTCTTTAGAAGCAATTATTTTCATTAGAGTAGTTTTGCCGGCTCCATTTTTACCAATTATACCTACTCTATCACCTACATCAAGCCCGAAGGATATATTTTCGAAAAGTAATTTATCATTATAGCTTTTTGCTAAATTATTACAAGAGAATATTGTCATATTATTAATATCAATGTTTTAAATATTACAAATTTAACATAAGATTTTCAAACTCTAAGCAATTAGTTTACCGATTCAACTTGATAATAAGCTTATTCGTAATTCAAAACAGCTTGTTTATCCTTTCTTTTTTCATTTAATGCCGATTATCAATTAATTTTGAATCGAAAAATACTTTGGAGTTTATATGAGTTTATTAAAGAAAATCATCATTATATTTATATTCTTGATTTCATATTTTTTAGGAACAAAGGATTCCAAAGCTAATTTATTACAATCAAACACTAATGATTATTCTACAAATTCTGCATACACATTGAATAATTGCTACACTTTTAGTAATTTAAATATTATTTCGATTAACTAAAAGTGAGAAGAAACTATGATAGAAGAGAAACTTAAATTTATATTTGATAATATTCAAGATGTAATATGGGCATTAGATGTTCGTACTCGCAAGTTCTCTTATATCAGCCCTTCTATATATAACCTTAGAGGAATTACACCAGAGGAAGCTCTCGAGGAAATTGCTATTGAAACTGTTACCGATAGATCTATGCATGTCGTGGATGGTTTAATGGACAAAATGCTTACCGAATATTATAAAACAAAAGAAACTGAACTTTTTATTGGTGATGTAGAATTTAAGACTAAAGATGGAGGAGCAGTTTGGACTGAAGTGGTTCTTAAACTTTCTCCTGATGAAAACGGTATTGTAAATGAAGTTGTGGGCGTAACTCGCGATATTTCTTCCCGAAAAAAAGCTCAAAATGCACTTCTAGAAAGCGAAAAGAAATTTAGAGAACTATCCGATTTTTTGCCTCAAACTGTTTATGAATTAGATCAAGACGGATATGTGACTTTCGTAAACAAAGCGGGTTATGAATTACTTGGTTTTACTGAAGAAGAAGTAAAAGCAGGAACTCTTTTCTGCTACGACTTCTTTATTCCAGAAGATATTGATAGAATGAAACGTAATAGATTCAATATTCTTTCTGATAATGAATCTGTTCAGGAATTTACTGCAGTCAATAGAAATGGACAAAAAATTCCTGTAATCATCTATGCTTCGCCTATAAAAGAAAATGGTAGAATTATTGGTTCACGTGGTATTATTGTAAATATTTCTGATAGAAAAAATATTGAAGAAGCACTCCGAAGAAGCGAAGACAACTTGAAAAAAGTTATTCTCAGCCTGCAAGAAGGTTTGGTAGTTATTCAAGATGGTGTTTTTACTTTTTTAAATAAATCTATTGTTAGAATTGTTGGATACGAAGTAGAAGAGCTCTTAGGTAGAAGTTTTATTGATGTAATTGCTCCTGAAAGCAAAGAAATGGTTATGCAATACCATAAAAAAAGGATAGCTGGCGAACCTGTGCCTAATGAATATGAAGCTTTTCTTCTGCATAAAGACCTAAAAACCAGAATTCCTTCGATACTTTCTTTAGTTGTTACTGAGTATGATGGCAAGCCAGCTGTTATAGGCACTGCAAAAGATATTTCCGAACGTATTAAAAACGAACAGAAAGTGCTTGAAAGAGAAAGAAGACTTAATGCCATTTTAGATAGTGCTCTTGTGGGTATTGCTCTATCTGGAAGCGATGGCAGGTTGATTGAATGCAATAGCAAATGGCTCGATTTGTTTCACATGACTAAAGAAGAAGCATTGGCTTGCACTTATCTTGATTTTACTTACCAAGACGACAAAGAAAAATCTATTCAAAGATATAATGATTTGATTAATGGCAAACTTGAAAGCTATCAAATTGAAAAAAGATATGTTCGTAAAGATGGCACTGTTTTTTGGGGCGATATTTCTGTTAGAGCTATTATGAGCGAATGTGGATGTGTCGAAAATGTTGTCGCTAGTATTTTTGATCTCACCGAACGTAAAGCTATCGAAGAAGAACTTAGAAATGCTCAGGAAAAATTGAAATATGAACTACAAAAAGAAACTATTCGTTCTCAATATGAAACTTTGAAAAATCAAGTTAATCCGCATTTCTTGTTCAACAGCCTTAACGTTTTAACTTCTTTGATCAGATTAGAACCTGATATTGCAGAAAAATTTACCGAACAATTATCAAAAGTTTATAGATATGTATTAGAAAATAAAGACAAAGATATTGTCACTTTAAAAACTGAATTAGACTTTCTTCAATCTTATACTTTTCTTTTAGAGATAAGATTTAAAGATAAATTGAAAACAATAATAAATATTCCAGAAACAAAATATAATTTCTTTATTCCAACATTGGCTCTCCAATTATTAATTGAAAATGCTATTAAGCACAATACTTTTTCTAAGAAATCTCCATTGAATATCGACATATTTGTAGATACAGACAACAATATTAATGTTGTCAATAATCTGCAATTTAGACATTCAAATGTCGAATCGACCGGAGTGGGACAAAAGAATATCAAAAATCGGTATTCACTACTTACTGATAAAGAAACATTTTTTGGGTCTTGCGACAACAAATATATATCTAAAATACCATTATTATAGAAAATGAAAACAATTGCAAACATATTGGAAAATTCACTACAATGGTTCGAGAATCTTAGTTCTAGACTAATTTTCGAAGATTTTTCGATCATTAAATTAATTATGCCAAATAATGCCTGTCTGCAATTTTTAAACTTTATTATATTATCAAATCTTATGCTTATCCTATTACTAACTGCCTATATAAATAATTATAGCAAACATTGGATGAAATATTTGGTATATACTTACCTTTTTTTCACATTATTAAGGTTTGTAATTGAATTAGCATTTATTGGAGAATTTAACCTAAATGGTTTATTTTTCCTATTGATTAGTATTTATCCTATTTACATATTAAAGAAAATAATTAGAATATAATATAGAGGAAATCATGAAAATTGTAATTATAGAAGACGAAGAATTGGCTGCAAGCAGGCTCGAAAGGATGATTTTGCAGTACGATCCAAATATAAATATTATGGCAAAACTAGAATCAGTAGAAGAATCTATAGATTGGTTCCACAACAACCAAGACCCCGACCTGATCTTCTTAGACATTCATTTAGAAGATGGTTTGAGTTTTGCCATATTTGAAAACGTAAATATTAGCTCGTCAATTATTTTTACAACTGCATTCGATGAATATGCAATCAAAGCCTTCAAGCTAAAAAGCATTGATTACCTGCTCAAACCAATTGTGCAAGAAGAATTGAATAACTCTATAAAAAAATATAAAGACTTGACTGGAGCTAATTCAAAACCTCAATTTGATATGAATTCTCTTTTGCAGTTGCTTAATAATAATCAAAACACTCCAATTGAGTATAAAAATAGATTTGCTGTGCAAGTAGGTACCAAAATGAAGTCATTTGGCATTGATGAAATTTCTTATTTCTTCTCTGAAAATGGAATTACTTTTTTAGCAACAAATGGCAAATCATTGTATTCAATAGATTCGAGTTTAGATAAACTAATGAGCCAGCTCGATCCGAAAGAATTTTTTAGAGTAAACAGAGCATTTTTGGTAAAACATTCATCAATACAGAATATTCACGTTTTTCCAAAAAGCAAAATAAAATTGGATTTAATACCAGCAACTGCTAAAGAAGTATATGTAAGTCAAGATAAAATTAGCCAGTTTAAAGCATGGCTCGATACATAAAAAAAATGCAGCTTTTCCTTTTATTACCCTAATAAAATCCCGTAGAAAAGCTTTATAGGAGCGGCGAGAGCCGCTCTTTTTTTATTAATTTTTTCCAAAAATAATATTTGATAGAATAAGTATTATATCGCTATCAGCTTTAAAAACTTTGTCAATATAATTATTATCAATGGAATCGTTAATTGATTCCAATGCATCATTATCAATTGTTTGTATGCTCAAAATTCTATCGGCATTTATAGCTTTTAGTTCTGAGTCAACTTCAAGAATAATTGCAAATTCTCTTCTTGATTTTTGAATTACATCATATAAATCATGAAATAAATCAACCATATTTTTTAGCTTTGTTGCTCTTGCTACATCGCAAATTTCTTGAGCTAATTCAATATCTCCGGCCATTCTTACTTTATTTACTTCAATAGCAATTTCATGCACTTTAGCGTGTGGCTGCTCAAATCTCTCTAGAAAACTCGCTAAAATCAAATTATTGGTTTTAAAGTTATAATACCATTTGCCAAATTTACATTGATGAGGGTCTGTTGTAAGTTTGAATTCTCGATTTTCTTGTACAGATTTGGTAAGTTCGTCCAACCAATTTTTGTGATCTTGCTCCCTTTCTTTCAACATTTCAATCAATTCGCTATCTTCTTCCTGAGAAGTCTTAAATCCCATAATTTTTCTTAAATCATAGACTGGAATTATCTTGTCTCTAAGATTGACAACTCCGCGAATATTTGGATTGGAATCAGGTATTGTCGTTAATTCTGGCATCCTGATTATTTCTTTCACTTTGTCCAATTGAAATGCAAACTTGCTTTCTGAACATTGAAAAATTAGAATTTGTGTCTTATCCATAACCCTATATACAATTATTAATATTTATTTTTACTAATATAACATAATAGAATAAATAAATCCTAATTATTTATTTTTTATTATCGTCAATAAGTTATAATACTTAACTATAATAAATAATAATTAATGATTCTCAATTAGGCAGTTTTCACAGCAGCAATTTGATATTTTTACATTCAAAACTGATGAAGATTTTTCGAATATTTTTGTGGTTTCTTCTTTCAAAATTCTAAAAATAATTTCTGCATCACCACTTATTATTGTGCTCATTTGCCCGACTTCACATTTAATATCCTGATAAATCGATAGTGATTGAATAAATTCATCAATTATTTCTATATGATTATCTTGAAGTGGATACAAACTTATTTCTATAGAAATTAACATTTCAAACTCATTTCATTGCTTTAACAACTATCATCATTCCTTCATGATCATTATTTTCATCATCCAAAACCAGCATAGCATCATCATTAAGCTTGGCACAATCGTTTATATATATTTCTGAATAATCAGAGAGTAAATCTTTTAATTCATTTTTTGTATAAAAATGAGCGTTTTCAAACGTTGATATCTCACTTTTTGATTTTGCCAATTGAGAATTTTGATTTAAAACAGCTAAGAGCAAAATTCCTTTGGGCTTTAGTACTCGATATATTTCTGAAAATGCTTTTGCTCTATCAGCAACAAATTCGAGACAAGTAATCGAAAAAACTGAATCAAAAGACTCTGCGGCAAACTCCAAATTTGAAGCATTTCCAATTGAAAACTCAGCATTGGGAATATTCTTATTAATTGCTTTTTCAAGCATTTTGGGCGAATAATCTATACATTTGAGCTTGAAACCATTTTCAGAAAAAAAGTTGGTCCAATGCCCTGTGCCACAACCAATTTCTAATACATTTTCTCTGTTTATTCCGCTAAAACATTTTTCAATACATTTTTTCTCTCTACGGTCAACTTCCCTGCCATATTCAGTCTCATAATACAAATCGTAAGTATCAGATTCTAAGCCAAAATCATATACAGTCATAAATTTAAATTTCCTTCAAAAAAAATCGCCATTCAGGAATTTCTATATTCAAATCCCTACATAGCTTGTTATTGTCCATTGCCGAAAAAAATGGTCTTTTTGCAGGAAGATCAAATTCTGCTCTATAAGTAGGTATAACAATATTACTAAGAGATTTATGCCTTAGCACTTCTTTTGCCCATTCCAACCTGGAACAATATCCATCGGGGCATAAATGATACAATCCTGACAAATCATTTTGCAATGCTCTAAATACTAAATCGACAATAAGTGAACAATGAGTAGGAACAGAAAATTCATCGCATGATACTCTTATCACCTGATTTTGCTTTGTCCATGATAAAAATTTATAAACAAAGTTTTGAGTACCATCGCCATATACCCAGCTCAATCTGAAAACTAAATTAGACGGAACACTTAAAGCAGCCTGCTCGCCCAAAAGTTTTGTTCTACCGTAATAGTTGATTGGATTTACATTATCGGTTTCTACATATAATGCAGAATTTTTTTCACCATCAAAAACATAATCGCTGCTAAAATGTACAAGTCTTATGTTCAAATCATTGCATATTTCTGTCAGATCTGCCACAGCAGTATAATTGACAGCTTCTGCAATATAATTATTTGATTCAGCTACATCCACATTATTATAAGCAGCACAATTAATTACCAAGTCAGGAGAATATACAGCAACAACATTTTTAAGTTCAGATTTTGAACATATATCAAGGCTATCAACATCATGAGCTAAATAATCAATACGACGATTGATAAATTCTTTTTGAAATTGTATGCCTAATTGCCCTTTAGCACCTAAAAGAAGAATTTTCATAAATTAACGATAAACTTGTTTCCAAAATTCTTTAAGATAAATCAATTTTTCTTCAGCCCATTTCAAATTATCATAATACCATTTTATAGTGTTTTCAATTCCATTTTCAAAATTGATTTGAGCTTTCCAATTGAGTTCATTTTCAATTTTGTCGGTATTTAATGAATAACGGAAATCATGCCCGGGTCTATCGGCAACAAACTCAATCAAATCATAAGTTTTGTCCATAATATTGAGAATAGACTTAACTACATCAATATTTCTTTTCTCGTAGCCTGAGCCAATATTATAAGCTTCGCCAATTCTTCCATTAATCAAAAGCTCCATAACACCAGCAGCACAATCCTCGACAAATAGCCATTCGCGAATATTTTCACCTTTGCCATACACAGGAATTCTTTCGTTATTCAAAGCTTTTAAAAACACCACCGGAATTAGTTTTTCTGGATACTGAAATGGACCGTAATTATTGGATGGACGTGCAGTAACAACAGGCAGATTATATGTTCTGAAATAAGCATTGCCTAGCATATCTGCTGCAGTCTTGCTCACTGAATATGGTGAATTTGGTGATAAAGGTGTAGTTTCGTAAAACTGACCTGACTCGCCAAGCTCTCCATAAACTTCGTCTGTAGCAATATTGACAAATTTCTCAACACCATATTTTTTCGCAGTATCAAGCAATACCTGAGTGCCTTTTATATTTGTATTTATAAATGGAGACGCATCAATGATTGATCTATCCACATGGCTTTCGGCTGCCCAATGTACAATATAATCAGGCTTTTCTTCTGCAAAAATTTTATCAATAGATTCTCTATCACATATATCAGTTTCATAAAATTTAATATCTGATCGGATATTCTCGATTCTTTTTAGATCGCCGGCGTATGTAATGCAGTCAATAACAATAGTTTCGAAACCTTTTTCTACGCATAATTTAGCAAAATGACTTCCAATAAAGCCGCATGCACCGGTTACTAATACCTTTTTGCCCATTTATTTGCCTACTACAAAATTTCCATAATATTTAATTTTTTCCGATTGCAAAGATATGAAATAGTTTCCTGAACTTAATTCATTTATATCAATTTCTTGATTATTTCTATATTCCTTAACTTCAAATATTAGAGTAGCTCTTTCATCATATATCTTCAGATTATATGACTCTTCTTGATTTGCATCAACATTTATTTTTATATAATCTTTAGCTGGTATAGGATAAATTTTGATTTCTTTGCTTACTTGCTTATCATCTATCGAAGTAACTGTAATTTTATCTATTTGAAACAAACTTCTTACTGAATTTCCGGCATTAAACTTTGTATTCGAATCATATTTCATATCTGGAATGGATATAAACTGAACAGAATCGTTTAATACAATTACCGTATCTTTAAATTCATTAAAAATAGTTTTATAAGTAAAATTGATTGGTACATTCTTGAACAATCCCCAACTTGCTACCTGGTTTTGTGTAATAAAAAAATACATATTACCAGTTCCTGGCATTGGATCATCATCTTTAAATTCAATACTTAATTTGGGCCAACCTTTGCCAATAACCCATTGATTGAAAAACTCGTCGAGAGAGCTACCATTATGTTTTTCAAGTACTGATTTCAACTGTAGATAACTTACATTAGAATATTTATAAGTATCTAAATATTCATTCATAGCAGCAAAAAATTTATCATCGCCCATTAAATATCTAAGCATTGCAACTACAACTGCACCTTTTCTGTAAATAGTAACAGGATAATTGCTCGAAGGTGATTTTCTTGAAAAATCATATAATGGCAAAATTCCTTCAGATTTATAGTCTTTACTCAGATAATTATTTGCAAACGAAGCAATATTATCTAAATATTTTGAATAACCAAAATTGAACTCAGCCCAAATTGCTTCACAAAATGTAGCAAAGCTCTCATTTAGCCAAGCATCTCTAAAATCATACGGAGTTACTAAATTACCAAACCATTGGTGAGATAATTCATGTGCAATTGTTGAATTCAAACTATCTTTAGCTGATATAGCATTTTTTATTATACTTGCATCCAAGCAAATCATTCCTTGATGTTCCATCGAACCAATAGGTGTATTAGCATATCCAACTTTAGAAAATGGATATTTTCCGAATCTATCTGAATAGCATTTTACCATTTTATCTACATACTTATATGCATATTTGCTACTATTAGTATCGTTTACCTGAGTATAGACAGTAATAGGTAGTTCTTCATTACCAAACTCCATCTTAATCATCTTCGACTTAATGAATGTAAGCAAATATGTAGCGCATGGACTTGTTTCATTCCAAATATATTTCAAATCGGAGCTGGTATCAGGCATAATTCCCATACTTAGCAGCCCATTGCTTGCAACAGTATAATTAAATGGAACAATAAATTCGGCACTGAAAGTTGCTTTATCCGAAGGATGATCATAGCAGGGCATCCAATGGCAAGTAGTCGAGACATAATTACAATTAAACCCAACACCATTAGCAAATAAAATATTGGACAAATAATTTACTCCGCCCCAAGTACCGCCGTATTCTTGTTTCATATTACCTTGATAGAATACAGTTACTGTATCAATCTGATTAGTAGTACTAACGAAATCAGAAATTTCATGGTGGTAATCTATATCTGCGGCTTTGCCTATTGTTGCATATTCGATTTTTTTACCATTCAACAAAACAGAATCAATACTTAAATCTCTAAGATGAAAAAAGAACTTGTCTTTTTGAGCAGGATTATTCCATCTTATTATCATACTATTGCTTGCAACAACCCTTCTAGGATTAATAGTATCATTTAAATTCATTTTCAAGTTGTAATGCAATACATCAAAATTTTGAGGAATATAATTAGTAGCTGTCGAAATCTCATTTGAATATAGATTCATTGAGCTTAGAAGCAATAATCCGAAAATAAATCCTGCAATTTTCATATTATTTCTCAACATTTGTTAAAATAATTATCATAAATTTAAGCAAAAAACGTATAAAAACTATTATTTAAGATTTGAAAAATAACATTGTGTTGTTTTCAAAAGTTTTTTTATATTAGGTTAAAATATGAGCAAAAGTTTGTTCGGATTTATAAACGAAATAATATCGGAGGCGTTATGAACACGGAAACAAGCACATCAGAAAGCGGGCTGCTTACATTCTATTCTTTAGAATCAGCAATGAAAGCTCCCGAAAAAGTAAACAAATTAGATCTTCATTTCAAAGATTTAAACAAATTCCCAGATGAATTATTCCAAATGCCAAACTTAAGTGAACTAGTTCTCTGGAACAACCAGATAAGCGAAATTCCTGAATCGATTTCTAAGCTGAAAAGCTTGAAAAAATTAGACCTCAGCGGCAACAAAATCAAAACTTTACCAAATTCAATCGGCGAACTCGATAATTTGAACACTTTGGTTGTGAGCTGGAACGAATTAGAATCATTGCCTGATACTATTGGAAACCTTAAAAATTTGATCCGTTTAGGACTCAACAACAATAAACTTAAATCAATTCCTGATTCAATTGGTAATTTAAAAAATT
>JAUQWR010000659.1 GCA_030835065.1 Candidatus Kapaibacterium sp. | reverse complement strand
GACTGTCAAAGAGCTTGGTCCGATAGATATATTAGTATTAAATGCAGGTCCCAACTTCAAAATGGCTCCCTTTACCGAGCAGTCGTGGGAAGACTTCGAAATAAAAGTACTCAAAGAGCTTAAGGCTTGCTATTGGACTCTGCAAGAAGTTGTTCCAAGTATGATAAGCAGAAAAACTGGAAGCATTATAATTATTTCAAGCTCTAGTTCCCGACGAAGTACACCCGGATTTTCAACACATACTACAGCAAAATCTGCTTTAGATGGTTTGGCAAAAGCATTAGCTATAGAATTGGGCCCACATGGCATAAGAGTCAATGTAGTTGCTCCGGGGCTTACTGATACAGATGCTACAGAATTATTACCAAGTGAAGTAAAACACATGATCGCCTCCCATACGCCACTCCGCCGCAATGCTGTGCCTGAAGACATTGCAGGAGCAGTTTTATTCTATGCCTCCGATTTTTCAAAATTTATAAGTGGCAATTATACACCTGTCAATGGCGGAAATATAATGCTATAATTAGGGTTGCTGGCTTCCGCTCTTTTATATAATTCATATTTTTCTTGTGTACAATTAAAAGTATTTTTATATATTCTTGACTATTTTTTACCTTGTAGTGGAAGTCAGTTTTCTTTTGGAACTTATTGAAAATAATATTAAATTGCTTTGTGAATATTCAAAATGTTTTAATATTTTACGCAAATTTAATCGATAACACAGCTCTGGCAAATGTAAGAATTTTCCTAAAACTTATTTTCATTTGAGATTGACATCTTAATAATAAATTGTTTTCTCATATTTTAGGAAGTCTTATTATGAAAAAAATAATTATTGCCACATTAGTAATCTTGCTTGGAATCGCTGCACAGGCGGCTTTTTACTCAAGCGAATCTAAAGACCCTGTTAGAGATAATGTTTATAAGAATGCTAAAGAGTACGCTGATGCCTTTTTAAGCCAAAATTATAAGGTTTGTGTTTCAAAATTTCATCCAAAGATGATTAAAATGATGGGAGGTACTCAAAAAGCTATTGAAATATTAACACGGGCTATGCCTAAAGGTATGGAAGTAGAAGCGATAGTACTAAGTTATCCTAGCGATACTATACATTACAAAAATACTGTTCAGTGTACATTAGTAGAAGAATTAACACTAAAAGTGAAGCAGGGAAGAGCCAGATCAAAATCATCAATTTTAGCGGTTTCTGAAGATAATTGCAAAACTTGGTATTTTTTTGAAGTTAATTCTAAAAACATCAATTCATTGAAAAAGAATTTTCCATTTATAAGTGATAGAGTTGTTATCCATAAATGGGAAGCTCCTGTTTTTTATTGATAAATGAAAAAATCATGACAATTATGAGCTAATGTATTAGTATTTAATTTTTATAATAAATAAGAAATAGTATTAGGAAGTGAAGAAGAAAGCTGAGAAATCTGATTTAAAAACTTGCTGCTCCTTCTTGAATAAGAAATCGAAGAAGAAGTAAGAAATAGTAGCACAAAGTTGCACAAAGTATCACACAAAGTTGCACAAAGTGAAGAAGAAAAATTCTTAAAAAACTTGGTGTCCTTTGTGCTCCTTTCTTGAATAAGAAAACGAAGAAGAAGAAGTAAGAAGAGTATCACAAAGTTGCACAAAATATCACACAAAGTTGCACAAAGTGAAGGAGAAAAATTCTTAAAAACTTGATGTCCTTTGTGCTCCTTCTTGAATAAGAAATCGAAGAAGAAGTAAGAAGAGTATCTCAAAGTTACACAAAGTTACGCACGAAGTTGCACAAAGTGAAGAAGAAAAATTCTTAAAAAACTTAGTGCCCTTTGTGTAAAAACTTAGTGTCCTTAGTGCTCCTACTTGAACAAGAAATCGAAGAAGAAGTAAGAAGAGTATCACAAAGTTACACGAAGTTACGCACAAAGTTGCACAAAGTGAAGAAGCTAAAGCGAAATAAAATTCTTAAAAACTTGATGTCCTTTCTTGATGTTTTATCAAAAAGAGCTGCTTGAATTAGACATCAAGCAGCTCTTTAAATGATTGAGAACTATTGAATTATAGATTAAAAATCCATGTCGCCAGAATTTTCCATGTCTTGAGATCTTTTCTTTTCGCGCTTTTGCTGACCATCATTTATTTTATATTGGAATCCAATATAAGCAATACGAGTTTGGCGTTTGAAATCAAAATCATAATCAAAATTTTGACCTTTTGTAGATCCGCTATAAGTCATTGTATCAAAAATATCGCTTACTCTAAATGTCAAACTGGCTTTCCTGTCAAAAATATCGTATCTGGCGCCTAAATCAATGCTATACATTGGATCGCGGGTTCCTTGAGCTTGAACAGTAGGACCAGTGTAATTACCTGTAATTTGGAAAGATAATTCTCGCATCAACATAATGTTGAAGTTAAATCTTGAAGTCCAGCTATAATCTTCGTTATTATATTTAGTAAGACCTTTTTCACCTTCAATTGAAGTTTTATAATAAGAAAAATCGGCACTCATGCGCAACCATTTTTGATAATCAGCCGAAATATTAAACTCTAAGCCGTAGTCTTCTCCTTTGGACATGTTCTCGAATGTTGTTGCTATTACTTCGCTGGATACAACTTCAGCAAAACGTGAGATAATATCAGTAGTTTTGCGATAAAACAATGTAGGAGTAATAGAAAGCATTTCAAAGTTTTTAACAAAAGCTAATTCATAAGCATCTACCAATTCAGGTTTTAGTTTCGGATTGCCGTAACGAATAGAGTTTGGATCGCCATAATCTATAAATGGATTTAACTGGTGGCTATTTGGTCTGTTAATTCTGCGGCTATAGCTTGCTTGCAATTCATCGCTTTGAGTGAATTTATAAGATGCACTAATACTTGGAAATAATTTGAAATAGTCTTGTTTATAGTCTTGGTCTAAAGTTCTTTGCTCAAAAAGCATATTAGTTTGTTCAGCTCTCAATCCTAATGAATAAGAAAAGTCAGAAAATTTTCCATTATAAATAAAATAAGTAGCCAAAATTCTTTCATCATAATTTGCAGAATTACTTCTAGAAGAGTCGTAATCCCAAATATTAGCTTGAGTTAATGATGAATAAACCAGGTCGGAAGAAATTATCTTATTGTTGAATTTAAAACCAGATTCAATTTTATCACCGTTTTCGAATGGTAGTACATAATCTGATTGGAGAGTAATAGTTTTATAAATATTGTCATTATCAGATTTTTGTGGTAGAGCTTGGTTTGGCAATGGATTCATTGCAGCATCATACATAATTTCATTTAAATTAATTATTTCATTGTCGTCATATTTCGAATAAAAAATATCAGCTGTAAGCTCATGCCCTTTTGCATCAAATTTATGCTTATAATTTGAAGAATAATCGAAAGACGGACCATCATCTTTTTCTCGGTTATTTCTTATAGTAGTATTAATCGGACTTGAGGCAAAATCAATTAAATAATTGCTGGATTGAACGCCAAAATCTCTTGTATTGATTCTGAAATTCCCAGACATTGTAAGAGAATTAAAAGGATCGATAAAATAGTCGAAACCTAATTTAGCATTATGCGATAAAAATTTTGGTCTTCGAGCAACTGATTGTTTGAGAAAAGTAGTGTTTGTATCGACAGTGGTTTTACGAATACTTGAACCATCCATGCCACCTCTGCGATTACCATAATCATAACCTGAGAAAATATTGAAATTGCCAAAATTATAATTTAATGAAATGCCTGCAGCATATTTATCTTTAGTACCAATATTCATAGTAGCCAATCCATTGACTCCGGATTGGTTGTCTTGTTTCATTACAATATTGATAATACCAGTCATACCTTCAGCTTCATATTTTGCAGAAGGGTTAGTAATAATTTCAATTTTGTCGATTGCCCCGCTTGGGATTTGCTCTAAAGCATTCGATCCAGTCTGCATAATAGTCGAAGGCTTTCCATTAATCATTATATTTAGGTTTGAGCTGCCACGAAGGCTGATATTGCCATCTACGTCAATATTAACAGAAGGAATATTCTTTAAAACATCAACAGCAGTACCACCTGCAACAGAAATATTTTTATCAACGTTAAAAACCTTTTTGCCGTTTTGGAATTGCATCATTTCTCTCTCGGCACTTACTTTTACTTCTGGCATCAAAGCAGCAGTTTGTTTTAATGCAATTTTGCCTAACTGCTTTGTATCTGAACTGTTTAATGATAAGTTGTCGATTATGCTCTGATCATATCCGACATATTTAACTCTCAATAAATAGTTGCCATAAGGAATGTTTTTGATTTGAAATTTTCCTTTGCCATCAGCAATATCGCCGGTAACAATTGAGGAATCTATTGGATTTAAAAGACTAATGTTCGCTTTAGGAAGAGCTTCGCCGCTCTGCTGATCGATAATTATACCTTCTAAAATAGCGCTTTTCTTGGATTGAGCATTTGCCAATCCAATTGATAAGAAAAGCAAGATTAAAACCATTCTTTTCATTTTTACCCTAATAACTTATTCAAAAATCATTGTATAGACGTAAAAATTAGAAAAAGGTTTAAAAATTATTATAAAAATATTAAAATTTATAAATAATAAGCTTTTAAACTATAATAGCAATTGCTTAATTTCGTATTTGATTTTTTCGAGAAAATCTATAAAAATATTGGGATAAGAGATGAAAACAAGAATTGAAAAAGACACAATGGGCGAAATTGAAGTGCCCGAAAACGTTTATTATGGAGCACAATCTGCACGTTCACTAATCCATTTTGCAATCGGCGAAGAAAAAATGCCTCGTCCGGTAATTAAAGCAATGGGTATTTTGAAAAAAGCTGCTGCTTTGACTAATGCCGAATTGGGACTATTGGCAAATGAAAAAGCTGAACTTATAGCTAAGGCTGCAGATGAAGTAATCGATGGCAAGCTGGATGCTCATTTTCCACTCTCTATTTGGCAGACTGGTTCGGGTACCCAATCCAATATGAACAGCAACGAAGTGATAGCAAATAGAGCTATTGAAATTGCAGGTGGAGTGCTTGGTAGCAAAAATCCAATACATCCTAACGACGATGTAAACAAATCTCAAAGCTCTAATGATACTTTTCCTACTGCTATGCATATTGCTGCTGCTGAGGAACTCGTCAATAGATTGCTTCCTAGTGTCAAAACTCTTAGAGATACTTTGGCTGCTAAATCTAAGCAATTCGAAAAAATTATCAAAGTAGGTCGCACTCACCTTCAAGATGCTGTGCCTATGACTTTGGGCCAGGAATTTTCTGCTTACGTAGCTCAATTGGATTTTGACTTAGAAAGAATCGAAATGACTCTTCCTGGTATTTACAAATTAGCTTTAGGTGGTACTGCTGTTGGTACAGGATTGAATGCACATCCTAGATTTGCTGATACTGCTGCTGCAAAAATTGCAGAGCTTACTGGTCTTCCATTTGTAAGTGCTCCAAACAAATTTGAAGCTTTGGCAAGCCATGATGCATTAGTATTTGCTCACGGTGCTTTAAAAACATTGGCTGCTTCGCTTATGAAGATTGCTAATGACGTTCGTTGGTTGGCTTCTGGTCCTCGTTGTGGTTTGGGCGAAATTAGTATTCCTGAAAACGAACCAGGATCTTCAATTATGCCTGGCAAAGTAAATCCGACTCAATCAGAAGCAATGACTATGGTTGCTGTTCAGGTGTTTGGCAATGATGCTGCTATTAATTTCGGCGGTGCTTCCGGCAATTTTGAGTTGAACGTTTTCAAACCGGTAATTATTTATAACTTCATTCAAAGTGTTAGATTATTGGCTGATACTTGCAATATGTTTAACGAACATTGTGCTGTTGGTATTGAGCCTATCGAAGAGAAAATTGCTTACTATTTGGAAAACACATTGATGAATGTTACTGCTCTCAATCCTCATATTGGATATGATAATGCAGCCAAAATTGCTAAGAATGCTCATAAGAAAAACTTAACTCTAAAGCAATCTGCTTTGGAATTGGGCATTTTGACTGAAGAACAATTCGACCTGTTTGTTCGTCCGGAAAATATGCTTGGACCAAATGCTGAAAAATAACATTTTTCAAAAAAAAATAGGCAGCCGCATATACCGGCTGCCTTATTTTATACAATTTTTTTGAATTTAATCTTGTTTATAATCTATCAGCTCCAAATAAGTCTTCATTAGAGATCTTAGATTTTTCTAAGTCTAGCAATTTTTTCTTTACATTAAGTCCGCCCGCATAACCAACAAGCTCGCCATTACTCCCAATTACTCTATGGCATGGTATTATAATGCTGATAGCATTAGCTCCATTAGCAGCTGCAACAGCTCTTACTGCACTTTCATTTTTTATATTTTTAGCAATTTTCAAGTAACTGCTTAGTTCTCCATATTTTATATTCAAAAGTTCATTCCATACTTGTTTTTGGAAATCAGAACCAATCATCAAAAGCGGAATTTCAAAGAGCACCCTACTCCCATTTAAATATTCCTCAATTTGATTAATAGTTTGTATTATTATATCAGTTTCTTTTTCGTTATAATCAGCTTTAAGTCCATTTTTGATTCTATTATCAATGCTGCTGCGCATTTTTCTATATCTATAATCCATCAGGCAAAGGCTGTTGTCGAATGAACCAATAATAAATTCTCCGATTTTGGATTTATAATATTGAATATCAATTTTGTTCATTATTCTAATAATAAGTAACAAATAAATTTTAAAAAAATCCCTGTAATTATTATACTAGTTTCAAAACCATTACCAAACCTTTTCTTGATGTATTATAATCATCATTGACGTAGTAGTAGATTTTAAATATTGAATTATTCGTTTTTCTATAGAATTGAAGAAGTTCAAATACATTGAATGAAAGTGGATTTGATATGCCGATACTTTCTTTAGTTCTTATTTTTGCTCCACTTTCATTTTCAATTGATATGTATGTCTTGCAATCAGGACACGGTGTATCACGATAATACCTGATAGTGATAGTATCAGTAATTTTAATAGAATCAATTTTGATACTAATTTCTTTTAAATTGTATTCGTTGTATTCTTTTATTACTTTTTTATTGTAAAACACATGCCAGTAATCAATCGTATCCGACCTTGCAGATTCAAATAAGGCTACAATAGCTAAAAAAAATATAACAAAGATTTTCATCAGATTGTTCCTTCCTTATTGCTTTGAAAATCAACAATTAAAACTCTATTAATTTTTAACAAACTTACATCCAAATAAACGATTATCAGTAGTATTCATAATTATAAAGTAAGTACCGCTATTCAAAAAACCAATATCAATTGTCTTAATTTCATTTTCCCAATATTGATCTTCATATACAGTTTCTCCAAGCAGATTCAATATTTTAATTTTGCCCTGACAATCAACATTCTGAAGTTGAATATTAATCTGATTCGAAGCAGGATTTGGATAAGTAATTAAATTATCTTCAATATGAAAA
>JAUQWR010000658.1 GCA_030835065.1 Candidatus Kapaibacterium sp. | reverse complement strand
ATGCTTCAATTTTTGATGCTAAAACAAATGCACTATTAGCTAAAGATAGTGCATATGCAGATATTGCAAGTGCTGCTAATTTTAGTCCCAGTACTGGTCCTGCTGGTCAAACTGTGCTTATTAAAGGTACAGGATTCAAAGATAGTAAATATTCTCAAATTGATGCAACACTACATTATGACGCTGATCCTACAAATCATTCTTACATTGCTCTTCAAACAAAAGTAATTGACGACAACACGATTGAAACCATTATAAATGATCATAGCACCAATAAAATCGGAAAAGTTTTCATTAAACTAAGAAAAAATAACAATCAAACATCCAAATATGAATGGGCTGGTCCTTGGGAATTTGTGATAGGAAAAATTAATGTGAATAACATTAAACCTGATACTATGAGATCTAATTCACTTGTAACTATCACTGGTAGCGGTTTTGGTCAATATTTCCCTAATGATAATATTAAATTAGGTATTACATTTGCAAATAAAATTATTTCATGGACTGATACAAAAATTGAGTTCGAAGCTCCTATTATGAGTTCTAACGGCAATCAGGATATTTTTATATCAAAAAGTTGCTCTAATGATAATTGCCAAGAACATTTAGCCGGCAACAAATATTGGGAACCTTTATCTTCCGATATTATTACTCTTATGAAAACTGCTTATAAAGAGGGATTTGGTAAGGTTTCAGCCGAAATGATTTGCAATTTTAAGTATTATAATGATAAAGGTGAAATTACTAGTCAAAAAGAACAATCCCATAAACTTGATGAATCTCTCAATAGCACGTCCTCACAAAATACTTTCAAAACAAGTTCTAGAAATTTTGAAGGAGTTGTTTATAAGAATCCTTATGGCAAGGTAACTTATAATGGTACTATTTCCGCAGATGGGAAAAAAGCAGAACAAGTTACTATCATTCGTTACAATGAAAACAATAAAATTATTCAAAAAATTGTATTCAACAATCTACCAATCAAATCTGTGAACAAGTTATCACCAAGAGTATCGTGGATCTACGAAGATGATAAAAATGCTAGTTCATACATAAGCGAATTTTATTATGCTGTATATATGACTAATGGCAAATTACAATATGATGCAACTATGAAATCTTGTAGTAAACTTACTTTTGATTTCCAATTTGAGTTTAAATAATCTTTAAACCTACTTTCAACTATATTAATAACCATCAGCATTAGGTATATCATATCTAATGCTGATTAATATTGCGCTAAATTGTTTAATAATGAATAATATAATAAATTATCTTGCTAAAAGGCTTAGAACAATAATTTTATTAATCATTGATTATATAATATATTTAACTTTTATATATAGACTTTAACATCATTTATGACTTAATACTTCCAGATCAATACCAACAGGACACCCAAACTAAAAAATCAATCATGTAGGCTGCCAATCTTATATTATTCTTTTTTTTTTAAATGCAGCACTCAAGTAAATAGATTTAAAGATTCATCTTTTCGATCAGTCTTTATTACTTCATTATTATTGAGATATTATTAGAATTAATGAATATATTATTTCATCAATTTCTCCATTTTGGTAATATGCAATCAGGTTTGTATTTAATTTTACATAGTACTGTTCTTAAATACTGTAAAGTTTTGATCTCACATATTTTTTCTGATATTTCGTCTATATACATCTGAGTTAAAGACAAAAATCTTAATTTTATTTTATAAAAATCATCTGGAAATATATTTATGTATTTCATATTATAAAAATTTAGCCATACTTCTCCATCTCCTTCCTTCATATATTTACTGAATTCAAGAATATCAAATGAAGCAATATTTAAAAAATGATATGAAATATTTATATCCTTTATAAATGTTTCATATTTAATATTTGTAAAATCACAATTATAAAACCTTATATTAGGCTTTACTGATGTTATATGTACTTTTTCAGGGTTTACTAAAGTATCAAAACTAAACTTATTACATTTTGAGTCTGATATTCTTATTTCGTCACAATTTATTAATAACTTTTTAGGAAATATTACATCCGACAAATCAGAGTCTGATATTTGAAGGTATCCAACAGAATAAGACTTCAATAATAATAATACTTGACTTATCTGATTTGAATTCAATCGAAATATTAAAACACGATAAATGTATTTATCTTCAACGCTTAAATTCTTAAGTTCATGTAAATAATCATCGATATTATTTGGATTTATTGCAATATCAATTTTGTTTTTTTTATTGCTTGTATCAATTTTAATATTTTCAGTTGGATGATTAGTTGAATAAAGATTATCCACATTAAAAAGTACTAAAAATAACAATATGAAATATTTTAAAATATACATTTCAGAATCTCCTTTTATCATTTTCTTGGTGCAATTGGAAAAGGTACAGAAATATCTCTTCCAGAATTTTATAAATAGCTTATTAAATTACAGCTATTGTTACAATAAATTTCATATACACTCCCATCATTCGCTTACTAAAGACTACGTTCCAAATCTGCTTATATTTTTTGCTAGTAACATATACCTATAAAAACGAGCATCGTGATAATTTTTGGAAATTTTAAATTTGACATTAGTAAATTACATATTGGAATATATATCACAAAAATTTATGCTTATGAGATGAGAAATGTTTAGTATTTTCAATAGAATAAATTACATTTTTTACTTCATGAATACTTAAGTGTTGATTTGCGCTTGATGCCTTTAAGCTAATCATTCTTGAGTTTCTTGCCAATGACCAACTCTGAAAAAAGTTTAAGACTTATCAAAAGTTTTCAAGTGTTCAACATATTTATAGAGTATATTTTTATCTAATTCAATTCCAGACTTATGCCACTTATTGAACTGCATTATAGCATTAGAATAATTAGCAAGAGTAGCTTCGCTATAATTATGAAAATTGAGGAGTTTACGATTAGCAATAATTGTTCTTCATTCATACGCTATACTCCATAAATATGTTAGTTATACGAATTTCATTAAATTTAATCTTTGATAATTTGCAATTTTTTATTAAGTTGTTTTACATTTATTGAGAGTACGTAAATAAATAAGTTGTAGGTAAGCAATAAAAACATACATATGAATTGGAAAGAAGCAAAAAACAAAGAAAATAATTTATATGACCTTCCTGGAGACTGGTTAAAAATAGAGTATTTTGAAGCTTTAAATATTTTATTCAGAATCGAAAACTCACTAAGAGTTTTTGTATTCATCATTCTCAAAAATGAGTTTCAAGACAAATGGAAAGACCTCTCAATAACAAGTGATGATGCTGAAACATCAACACTTGGTGCTATTGCAAAAAAGAGGCTATCACAAGATAAAAATTATGCCTATCTCGGATATGTAATTAATAGTCCATTGCTTCATCTTACAAGTGGAGAACTCATAAGAATAATCACATCTGACGCATATTGGAAATTGTTTAAGGGGTATTTTCTTGGAGCAAGGGAAATAATGAAGAATAAATTAGATGAAATCGGTAATGTTAGAAATTCTCTAGCTCATTTTCGACCAATCAAGAAAGGAGACATTGATTTAGTAAAGCAAAATTCAATTCATACTCTAACTGAAATCGAAAAAATGATGCAAGATTTCATTTCTTGTCCAGACATTGTTCCCACAAACACTGAAAAAAATTGGTATAAAGAGATTATAACATTAGGGATTGAGGAATGTAAAATATCTTTCAAACAAAGCAAAAAAGAAGAATGGATAAAACTTATACTATCCTTTAATTCACCAGTCTTTCAAAGAAAGAAAGATTATTTCGGCTATTCTATAATGACAGCAAACCTAAAAACAGACG
>JAUQWR010000657.1 GCA_030835065.1 Candidatus Kapaibacterium sp. | reverse complement strand
TCTTTATCGATAATTTCAACTATATCATCATCAATCCAATCGATTATCTCAGTTTCTACTGGTAATCTATTTCTCGGAGGAGTTTCGATTAAACTTAAATCTCTGGCTCCCATTAAAGAAAAATTAAGTGTTCTTGGAATTGGAGTTGCAGTTAGCGTCAAAGTATCAATCGAAGCTTTAATCTGGCGAAGTTTTTCTTTGGCACCAACTCCAAAACGATGTTCTTCATCAATGATTAGGAGTCCTAAATCCTTAAATTCAATATCTTTGCTTAGTAAACGATGTGTGCCAATCAAAATATCCAATTTGCCATTTTTCAATTTATTAAGCACTTCGTCTTGTTCTTTTTTTGTTCTAAATCTAGAAATTACATCAACAGTAACAGGATATCTACTAATTCTATCTTTGAAAGTCATGAAATGTTGTTGAGCTAATACAGTAGTAGGTACAAGCACAGCTGATTGTTTGCCTGCTTGAGCAGCTTTGAAAGCCGCACGAACAGCAATTTCAGTTTTACCAAACCCAACATCGCCACAAACCAATCTATCCATAGGAACTTCAGATTCCATATCCTTTTTCACATCTTCAGTTGTTTTTGCTTGGTCTAAAGTATCTTCGTACATAAAAGAAGCTTCAAATTCTTTTTGCCAAATATCATCAATAGGGTATGCATAACCTTTGGATTTTTTTCGGGCAGCATACAATTCGATTAAATCCTTGGCTATGTCTTTTAATTTTCGTTTTGTTTTCTCTTTTTTTCTAAGCCATTCTGTAGATCCCAGCTTGCTAAGTTTGGGAACAACACCTTCGGAAGCAGAAAATTTTTGAACTTTATGAATATAGTTTAGAGTTACATAAAGTATATCTCCTTCAGAGAAAATCATTCTAACGCAATCTTGCTTTGATCCGCTGATTTCAATAGTCTGAAAACCATCAAACCTACCAATGCCTTTATCTTCATGAACTACATAATCACCGATTTGAAGTTGTTTTAATTCTTTTAATGTAATTGATTCTGCAGATTTCTTCTTTTTACTGTCTTTGATTCTTCTCCTACCAAACACCTGATTTTCAGAGAAAAATGCAATTCTTTCTTCTGCTAAAATGAATCCGGAAGATAAAGATTCGCTAGTCCAACTGATATTATTTTTTAACTTTTCAAAATCTATAGTTACATTATCATTTTCTGATTCATCATAATTACTTATAGCATTTTCGAGCAAATCTTTGAGCCTATCTCTATGGATTTGACTATCAGAACCAATAAATAAATGTATATCTCTTGATGCTAAATTTCTAATTTCATGATTTAGTTTCAAAATCGATGAATCAAGAAGAGGTTGTGGACTCGATTTGATTTGAATATCTGCACTGCCTATAGGATTTATTATCAATTTTCTAAACTTATCTATACCTAACAAGCTTGTGCTGTCCATTTCTATTAAATTGGGACTATCGATTACAAACAGCAAATCATTTGGTAGAAAAGAATAGAGTGTTGTCAAATCAGAAGCATCTTCATTATTTACCAATTTTGAAATAAACTCAACCGATTTATGCTCTCTGATACTTCTTTGCGAAACAGGATCAAATTCACGAATAGAATCAATTTCATCACCCCAGAACTCTATTCTTAAGGGATTGTCCCAACCAATCGGGAAAATATCAACTATACCGCCACGTATTGAAATTTCGCCAGCTTCAGAAACATATACTTCTCTTTGAAATCCATTAAGCATCAGATCGGCAGTAAAATCATTAAAATCTATTGTTTCATTAACGCTTATTTTGATTTTAGAATTAAGAATTGAATCAGGATTTGGAATTTTTACTTCAAATATATCGGGAGTACTAATACATATTGAATCTCGAAAAGTCGAAATTTTAGAGATTGCATCTATGATTGAAGATATTTCAGATTCATGATCTGCAATATTTTGAGAACGATGTTTGTGAGTCAAAGTCGAAATATTTTCTGTTTCGAGCATTAGAGATAAATCATGAAACCAATCTTCGGCAGATTGTATTGAATCTGTCAAAATAAATAAAGGAAGGCTTATATTTTTATTTATCAATGCAGTTATTATGGCTTTAGCAGAACCATGAAGTATTTTTATTGATATTTCCTGCTTGCTTGATTCTAATTCAGTTATTAATTGTTTGCTAAAGTTAAAATTTTCGAATTTTAATAAAAGATTTTCGCCCAATCTATTTTTTTTAATCGCCGACAAAGGACTCCTCCAACTTTATTCTATTAGACTCAATATTTTTATTGAATTTTTCGATTAATTCTTCAATATGTTTTATTTTTAGTTTTAAATTATCTATTTCAAGTTTTTTCAATTCAATATCGTTTAATATTTTATCTCTTTCAGCTTCAAATTCTTGAATTTTTTCGACAAATTGGCTGTAATCTCTAATATTTAACTTAGTTTTTAAAACTTTATAAAATTTTGAAAAGCCAAATCCCATCAAAGTAGATGAGATTATCATAAAACCTATTAAAAATGAAACTTCAATATGTTCCCTAAAAATCAGAGAGACTGCAAATATTATTATGCCTAATATCATTGCCACAATAGAAAAACCCGGATTGATTGCTTTAAAATATTCGTTAAGATCAATTTTATATTTTTCAATTCTGTTTTCTACTTCAGGTAATTTATCATGATGGAGAGCAATACTTTTTTCACATTCGGGTATTCTTTTTTTAATTGAATACTCGTCTTGCTTCAATTTTTCTATTTCATATTGATATTTATCATTTTCAATTTTTATGGTACTTGAGTATGCATCCCAAATACGTTTTACTTTTTCTTTATATTTATCAAAAAATACTTGAGAATTTGCAATAAATACTGAGTTCAGAGCTTTTGTCAATTTCTCGTTCAAAGAATAAGTATGCTGATTCTTTTTAAATAAATTAGGGTAGGTTTCTAATATTTTTCTTGCCTGCCCGGCTTTATCTGCAAACATATCCTGAATAGCAAATATCCGATCAAATCTATTAAGAAAATAAAATTGCTTGATAAGATGTTTATCTTCATCGTCCACATTTACAAGCAATTCTTTATATTCTTTTGCAGAATTAATACTATTAATGATAGTATTTACAAATTCTGGTTTTTTCAATTTTAAATAATTTAGAATAAAATACTTAATATTTGGTAAGAATTCAATTTTTCCTTTAGAGTTTTCTCTGCAAATATCTGATGCAGATCTAAGGAAATAATAAGCTATTTCGTAATTGTCATCAATTCCTGGTAGCAGGCTAATATCAGTAATATCGAAATCTTCGAATAGAGATGCTTGCTCTAACCATGCAATTTGCTCAAAATTATAGTATTTAATAATATAATCATAAGCAGATTGGGTAATCATATTTTCTAAATGTTCAGGTTCTGCTTCTTTTAGTAATGAATCGATACATAATTCAATCAGAGCAGGGATTCCAAAACTTAAACCTTTGATATTTGAATAATATCTTTGCAAAAAACTATGTTTATTCTCTAAAAAGTTGTTTATCTTGATATCAGACCAAGCTTTTAACTCAAAATTAATAACATTATGATAATTATAAATAAATCTTGAGCCTAAAACAACAGTAAAACTTATAAAATCCTTTATTTTATTGCTGTTTAGCTGATCAGATAATTTAAAGTATTTAAATTCTGAAAAATTAGAGTTTGAAACGAAATTAATAAATTCAGAAATCCATTCGCATACTGAACCAGAAAGATGATCGATATTATCAATTGCTATTAAAACTTTATAAGGAACATCGGGCAATTCTAATTCTTGACGAGAATGAAGATTGATAAAATAATTAAGGATATCAATAATCAAAGTTTCAGTACCAATTCTAAATGCATCATTCAAAAAATTCAAATCGTCTCGATTTAATTTTTCGGCTATTGAATCTGATATATGCAAACTATAATTCTTATCCTTGAAGAAATCATGTTCAAATTTTGAGTAAAGAATTTGATTTCTTTGAATAGGAGTGAATAAATTAGTATCCACTTCATTATTCAATAGTTGATGAAAATAGCTGCGATTATATTCTGATTCTTTTGGATCAGATTGGAAATTAACATTAATAGGAATAAAGTTTGATGCCAAATCATAAATAAATTCATGAAAATAGTAATGATATTCAGAAGATTGATTATAAACGACAGCATCATAAACTCTGCTTTCGCTAGCATAGTTGATTAAGTGCTCTATATAAAAAGTTTTACCGGTGCCAAAGCTGCCGGTAATGTTAATAAATTTATTTGAGAGTTGAATATCGTTAACTAATTCAATCAGATTTTTAAATTTGTCGTCCACAATAATATACCAAATTACTTACCAAATAAAGCATCAATATCATCTTGAGAAAACTCTTCAATATTAGATTCTAATTCATTTTCACTAAAAGAATTAGATTCGGAATTATTGAGTTCAGCAAAAAGTGCATCAATATCATCTTGAGAGCTTTTAGTTTCCATATCAGAGAGTTTATCAATATCATTGTTTTCGTGGGCTTCAATAATTTGATTGACAATATCTTGCCTGTCGTGTTTATTAGAAATAGCATCAACTGCATCAGGATCGAAAGCAATTTCTCTATGAAGATGGCTGGTTTTAACTTCGGTATCGTTATCCTGAATAATATCAGCGATTTCGCCCATATCAAAATTTTTAATCAATCCGGCGAGTTTTACTTTCATCGTTTCTAAAAGATGATTGACAGCAGCAATTTGCTGGGAAGTAATATCTTGCACTTGTAGAGCCATCATAATAGAAGTAGCATCATCATTTATTGCATTAATTAAAGTATCGGCTTCGTTTTTATGAATCAATTCTTCTTCTTTAACAGTTATTTTAGATATGCAATTAGAGATTTTTGTAGTCTTATCAAAAACACCATCTAAAGTATTCATGATTTCGGTAGTAGCAACTTCTGTAGCTTCAGTTACTTTAGATAATTTTTTGGTTGCCTGGGGCATTTTTGCAAGATTATCTGCAACAGAAACATTGACATTTTCGAGCAAAGGTTTAATATCTCTAACAAAACCAATAACTTCCTGAAGGAACTCAACAACTTTGAGCTCTTCGGCTTTATGTAATAAAGAATGAAGAGTAGATTCTTTCATATAATATTTCCACAAAAAGTGAGGAAAAAAAATACAAATTATAATAAAACATTAAATAATAAAATTAAAATAACGTGGAAGCAGAAATAATAATTTAAAAGGGGCTTTAAAAGCCCCTTGTATTAAAGTATATTTGTCTCCTTAGTTCTTGCACTAATGTGTTTGGTCTTGTACTTTTGAATTTGCCTGACGATTTTGTCTTGAGCCTCGAAAAGACTCTTGTGGAAATCGTCTGAACTTTCAGCCGCTTTGAGAGTAGAACCTTGCAGATGAACAGTAAATTCGACCGTCTTCATACTATCGTTGATAAATTCGACATTTGTGCTAATTATTCCATCATGATATTTGCCTAAGCTGACTGCTGCATCTTCTGCTGCGGTGTGTAATTCGGGATGTTGTCCTTTGAAGTGTCTGAAAGTTACATGAGTTTGCATAGCTACCTCGCTATTTAACGTTTATAAATCACTTAGTATCGGGGTGTTAATCCTTAAGATTAACATTCCTTTTACATTCTCTTAAAAACCTTTTCCATATATTTACACGGAAGAGACAGAAAATTGTTTTAGATTATTTTTGAACAGGGTTCAAATTAAATGTTAATCCTAAGTTTAATGATAATTGACCTGGAAGAATCTCATATTTATCCTTCAATTCTTTAGGAAAATCAGTGATTTTTGATTCCAAATTTTTGAATATATCTATTTTTCTTAGAGAATAATAATAATCAAATTCAAAGTAAAAACTCCCCAAAAACTTTTTTGATGGATTTTTGTCAAAACCCATTTCTACTCCTGCATGAAGTTTGAAAGAAGGTGAAAAAACTGTACCTTTATAAATATCACCGCTTTTTCTTTTTTCATACTGATATGTAGAATTAACATTTTCGCTCCATCTTATAGCAGCTACAGTCATACCTAAACCTCCACCGATATAAGATCGAAATTGTTTGTCATAAGGTATGAAATCGTAAGTAGCAAACATAGGGAATAGGTTTGCATCGAATGAATTGGATATGTATCTATAGATATGCGAAACTTGACCTTGTATGTAATATTCATCCCAGTAATTTATATTTACAAAATTAGCATTAAATCCTATTCTATGCTTTTGAGAAACCCAAAACTTGATACCTGCACTATATAAATTTGAGGCTTGAAATTCGATTTCGCCACCTTTAAGTTGGTTTTTATAGGCGTCTTCAAAATCTTTTGAATAGATTGCAAATGGAAAGCCGAATGAAGTGTATATTATTGGTCTATAAGTGTTTTCATCAAACTGGCGTAATACTTCTACTAATTCGTTATTTTGTGATTTAGCATTTGATATAAAAAACAAAGTCAAAACAAATATCTTAAATACAAGTTTCATTCCTATCATCCTAAAATTGATTTTAGTTATAAAACAAATAGTATGAACGAAAAGTTACAAAAAAAAACTGTTGAAACACTAATATTGCGCTTCAACAGTAGTTTTTATCAATAAAATTAGAACCAATTAATGATAGAACTTAGTTTTGTTCTTAAATCTTTTCGATGAATAATCATATCGAGAAAACCTTTTTCGAGAAGGAATTCAGATTTTTGAAAACCATTTGGCAGTTTTTTCTTAATAGTCTGCTCAATCACTCTAGGACCAGCAAATCCAATCAAAGCTCCGGGCTCGCCGATATTTAAATCGCCCAACATAGCGAAAGAAGCAGTAACACCACCGGTAGTTGGGTCAGTAAGAATAGATATAAATGGAAGTTTTGCTTCGGCTAGTTCGCTTAGAGCAGCACTAGTTTTTGCCATTTGCATAAGCGAAAATGCTGCTTCTTGCATTCTAGCACCACCACTGCTGGAAATAATAATTAAAGGGCATTTTTCATTAATTGCTGTTTTAATGGCTCTAAATATTTTTTCACCAACAACAGCACCCATGCTGCCACCTATAAAATTAAAATTCATGCAGCCGAAGGATATTTTTTTACCATTTATGGTTCCGATCCCGGTTGTGATCGCATCATTCAAATTAGTTTTTGAATATGTATCTTCCAATCTTGTTGTATAGGGCTTGCTGTCTGTAAAGTTTAGTGGATCAGCAGACTTGACTTCAGTATTGGTTTCGAAAAATGAATTATCATCAAAAATGATATTTATATATTCACTTGCACCGATTCTGAAATGAAAATTGCACTTAGGACAACAAAATAGGTTGTCTTCGAGTTGCTTTTTATAAATTATTTCACCACAAGAACTACATTTAGTCCATAGCCCATCGGGCATTTCCTTGAGTTCTTTTTTTTCTATATTGCTTTTTGAGCGGACAAACCAAGACATTTACGCCCCTTTTTCAATTTTGACATTTAATAGATCAATGTTATCAGGCGAATATATATGAAAAATATTTCTATAGTTCATATCTAGCTCAGAATTATAGAATGGTGCCGGTTTGATTGATGCACCTGCTATACCCATATTCGACAATAATCCTTTGCTCGCTGTCAATTTATTATCGACTCTGCTAACCATTGTTATTTCTTTACCTATCAATGGTCGTAAATTGTTCAAAATTATTTT
>JAUQWR010000656.1 GCA_030835065.1 Candidatus Kapaibacterium sp. | reverse complement strand
AGATTGACAAAATCTTGCATAAAGTTGTGATGATTAGAGATAATCTTAGAGTTTTAGAGCAACAAATCAATTCAAGCTCTTCTCTGAGCGAAGGCGAAAAAATTAAATTTCAGGCTTATATTACTAAGTGTTATGGCTCTATGACTTCTTTTAACTTTATGTTTAAAGATGAAGAAGATAAATTTTAGTTTTTTATTCAATTTAAAACTAATTTATCCGTTTTATGCTTTGTTTATTGTGATTATTTAAGTGAGTAAAATGAATAATTCGCCAAAATTGATATTAACTGATATAGCTGATTATCATAAATTAGATGTGTATAAGGCAAACGGTGGTTATAATCAATTCCGTAAAGCCTTGACTATGCAGCCTGATGAAATTATCAACGAAGTTAAAGCTTCGGGACTGAGAGGGCGCGGTGGTGCTGCTTTCCCAACAGGCTTGAAGTGGTCTTTTATGCCTAAAGGCAATGATATTATTAAATATTTGGCTGTCAATGGCGACGAATCAGAGCCTGGTTCATTCAAAGACAGACAGATTTTTGAATACAACCCACATCAATTGATTGAAGGTATTCTTATTGCTGCTTATGCCATGGGCATTACTGCCTCTTATATTTACATTCGTGGCGAATATCACAAATGGATTGATTTAATGCAAAAGGCATTAGACGATGCTTATGCTGCTGGTCTTGTTGGGCAAAAAATGAAAGATACTTTTGGTACAAATTTTTCCACCGATATTTATATTCATAAAGGCGCTGGTGCTTATATTTGTGGCGAAGAAACTTCTTTGATGAATTCTATTCAGGGCGATAGAGGATATCCTCGTGTTAAGCCTCCATTTCCAGCTCAATTTGGTCTTTGGGGCAAGCCTACTACTGTTAATAATGTTGAAACTATTTCTACTATACCTGCTATTATGAAACTCGGTGCATCAGAATATGCTAAAATTGGTGCTCCCGGTCATCCTGGTACTCTATTATTCGGTGTATCGGGTCATGTCAATAAACCCGGTGTTTATGAATTGCCAACAGGTACATTATTGACAGATATTATTTATAATGTTTGCGGTGGAGTTAGAGGAAATAAAAAAATCAAAGCCATTATTCCTGGTGGCTCGTCAATGCCTCCGTTGAGAGGTGATGAGATAGAAGGAGTCAGAATGGATGAAGATTCTTTGAAAGTACTCGGTACTCATATCGGAACCGGCGGTATTATGGTTATGGACGAAGACACTGATTTAGTCAAAGTTACTTTAAGAATTGCACACTTCTATCATCATGAATCCTGCGGTCAATGTACTCCGTGCCGCGAAGGTTGTGGATGGATGGAAAAAATTCTTAAACGTATAGCAAAAGGCGAAGCTGCATCAAGCGATTTAGATCTTTTAATTGATGTAGCAAATAATATTGAAGGTAATACTATCTGTGCATTGGGCGATGCTGCTGCTTGGCCAGTTAGAGGGTTTGTTACTAAATTCAGAGATGAATTCGAAAAAGCTGTTTCGCAAAATAGAGTTTTTGTAGCTCCAAATGCTGTGCATGGCAAACAAGCAACAAAATCTAATTTGAAATTTGACAATCAAATGAAATATTCACCTGCAATTTAAGTAGTCAAATATATTAAAATTTTCGAAAACGCTTGGGAAAACTCAAGCGTTTTTGTTTAGTATTTCCGAAATTTTTAAGCTTAAATCTGCAGTATGAAATGGCTTTCTGATAAATGCTTGAAGACCAGCTTCTTTAAGTTCAATTAAATCTTCTTCTCTCGAAAATCCTGAAGAAATAATAATTTTAGCATTAGGATTAATTTTTTTGAGTTCATAGAAACATTCTTTTCCATTCATTCCGGGCATTATCATATCTAATATTATTAAATCGATAGAATCTTGCAATTCATGGTATTTTTTTATACCAGATAAGCCATCTGAAGCCATATAAACTTGATATCCAAGATTATCAAGAATAGCATTAGCTGTAATTCTAATGACTTCTTCATCGTCAATGATCAAAATATTGCCTGAGCCTTTTATAGCTTTTTGCTCTTCGTCAAATACTTCTTGATCAGAATTGATTAAAGGTAAGTAAATATGGAATACTGTACCTTTATTTAATTCTGAATAAACAGAAACGGCACCTTTATGCTGCTGAACAGCACCAAAAACAGTTGAAAGCCCTAATCCTGTGCCTTTGCTTTTATCCTTGGTAGTGAAAAATGGATCGAAAATTTTAGATAAATTTTCGGGTGCAATACCGACTCCATCATCAATTACTTCATATAGAACATACTCACCTGGAATAAGTTCAAAATTACTAGCATCACAAAAGTTTTTATCTAAATATACATTTCTACTTGTAAATTTAATTGTACCACCTTTAGGCATAGCATGCGAGGCATTTATACCCAAATTGAGGAAAATATTCATTAGTTGTGATAGATCACCAACTATTGTAGTTTTTTTTGCATTGAATTCAGTAATTAAACTGATTTTTTTATCAAGGCTTCTCATCAACAATTCTAGTGCATCTTCAAGAGCTTTATTACTATTTACAGGAGTTGATTCTATACGACCCTTACGAGCAAATGTAAGTAATTTTTTTGTCAAATCGCCTGCTCTTTGAGTTGAATCAATAATAATTTTAATGTATTTTTCTCTTTTATCAGGATCTAATTTTGGCATAGAAAGTATTTCTGCAGAACCTAGAATACCTGCAAGCATATTATTGAAATCGTGAGCAATACCTCCGGCAAGCTGCCCA
>JAUQWR010000655.1 GCA_030835065.1 Candidatus Kapaibacterium sp. | reverse complement strand
CACTTATAATGTCGTAAGAAGTGAAATTATATCTGAATTTGCCAATATAAGAAGCTTTAGTTTTAGTTTTAAAGTCAACCCTTAGGAAAGCACTATCACCTGGAATAAAAGCCCAATCTTTGGCAGAGACTGCAATAGATTTAGGGAAGAAATCAATTGATTTTACATTAGAGGTAGCTAGTTCGAATTGTCCAAGATTGTTTTTGTTTAAAACATCAAAAAAATGGATAGTGGAAGCAGTTTTTGTTTTCCCATCAATAATTTTACCATCACCAAGGCTTACAACAACGAATTCTTTGCCGTTAGTTCTAACATCGACAAAGTAAGGAGTGACCCCAGCATTAGCAGTCGCTATTTGAGAGTTGGTGCGAGTATCAACAAAAGAAACAGTATTATCGCCAGAATTGGCAGTAATAATTTGATTGCCTGAGCAAGCAATAGAAACTGGATTTTTACCAACATTTATTTTTTTTGCTTCCTTATAGACAGTAATATCTATAAGGCTAATAATATTAGAATTAGCGTGGCAGATATAGGCATCTGTAGCATTAGCAAAACAAATATCGTAAGGCTCAATTTTATCTGTGCTAAAATCAATAGTAGCTTCTAGTTTTTGAGCAGCAATATTATAAACAAAAACTTTAAAATCCTTTGGATATAATACATATAGCATATTTCTAAAAGATTTAACAGCAGAAGGAGGTCCGGATAAGCCTGATTGATTAAGTAAGTTGCTGTTAATTAGTTCGCCGGTAGAAATTCTGATAAGCTTAAGATCAGGGGAATCCTTGACTATAGCAATAGCCTGAGATTGGTCAGTATAGTTATTAATTACTTTATCTTCGCTAGAGCAAGCGACAAGAAGAACTAAAGCAGCCAATACTAGTAATAATGAATTTTTCATAAACTTTGCCAATATAAATATGATAACACGCTAATATAATAAGCAATAATACTAAAAACAAGAATAATTGCAAAAAAGTTACAATTTTGTTTTGGATTTGACAAAATTGATAGCTTTGTTGAGTCTTTT
>JAUQWR010000654.1 GCA_030835065.1 Candidatus Kapaibacterium sp. | reverse complement strand
CAATTGATAAGATTGCGTTCGAAAAAGCAGGTATCATCAAAAAGGAAATTCCAGTGGTTCTGGCTGATAATAATGATGAAGTTTTCCATATTATAAAAAATAAGGCTGATGAGCAAAATTCTGCATTATTTTTTGCACCCGAACTCAATTCAATTAAAAATATTAAGTATAACTCCGATTACTCAATGTCTTTTGATATTAGCTCAAAAGATATTACTTTTCCAATTAAGACTGCACTTGCTGGCAAACATCAAATAGACAATCATCTTGCTGCATTTACAGCCTTGGATATTTTAAGAAAATATTTCGACCTAAATGATGAGCATATTCAACTGGGAATATTAAAAGTCAAAGAGAATTGTGGCTTAAAAGCAAGAATCGAAGTAATTGATTCGAACCAGCCTATAATTATTGATGTCGCTCATAATCCATCTGCATTTGCTCATTTGATGGATACAATAATTGAATGCAGCAAGATTGACAAATGGAATATTATTTTTGCAGCAATGAACGACAAAGACTATAGCGAATCATTAAAAATAATCAAAGCTTATACAAACAAATTGATCATAAGCAAACCTCATATTGAAAGAGCTGAAACTTTGGATAATTTATATGATAATGCTTTAAAACTTGGATTTGAAAATATTATTAAAATTGAAAACCCCGAAGAAGCATATGCTTTCGGGGTTCAAGAAAACTATCCATTATTGGCTGCCGGTTCGTTTTATTTATTATCCGACATGCCACAGTTAAAACTTATAAGAAAATCCTAATGCAAGTACATTTCTAAACTGGGTGGCGGGTCCTTTTGATCCGTCATCCCTTACCATTATAATTTTCTCGTCATATATTGCATCTAAAGCTAAACTAGCTGACAAAAAGCTATTGATTTTCATGTTGATTAATGTATTCCAGTTCACTACCATTGATGGAATATATTCAAAAGCTCCAAACAAGTTTAAACGACTTTCGACATTTACATTTTCAAAAACTTCTTTCTTGAAAATTATGTTGAGAGCAGAACCTAATTCACTCTTTATTTTATCGCCAGGTGCAACACCATAAGAACCTTTCTTAGACAAACTATCGTTCAATACAATAATCAAACGGTTTGAAATTGGTGAAAGCATTATTTGGAGATAATCTACAGGCTTATAAGACATACCAATACTGACGTTTAGATAGCCTGGCGACATAAAATCAGAAATCAAAAGATATTCATTCGTTATTGGATCTAATTTATCAAAATTATATCCACGGTTGAATTGTGTACGAAAATCCAATAATGCAGAATAATTTAAATTGCTTGTAGCTCGATAACCAAATTTCGTAATAAAAATAATTTTATCATCGCTTTTTCGGAAGTCTTCTTTATCTAATTTTGTAACGCCATATCCAATATCAAGCGAATTATCCCAAACAGCATTAGAATCAGAATAATTTGCAAAAAGATTCATTAATCCTGTAAGTGCAATTGTACTTTTACCACCGCCAGCCCAATTTGATAAAGCCACCTGAGTAAAGTTCAATCCTAATGCACCACCATTTTTCCAATTAGAAACAGAATCTTGAGCCTTAATACTAGTCAATGAAAACACAAAAATGAACAGTAAAATAAACTTTTTCACTTAGCACCTATTTGTTTTTGAGAATATCTCTAATTTCTGTTAATAGAATTTCTTCTTTAGTTGGTTCAGGAGCAGGAGCTTCTGCAATAGCTTCCTCTTCTTTTCTGAGAGCTATAGTTTTCATTTTGTTTACTGACTTAATCATAAGGAAAATAGCTGCTGCAATAATAATAAAATCAATTACTGTTTGTATAAACTTGCCGTAATTTATCTTTACAGCAGGAACATTTCCAACAGCTTCCTTAAGAGTAATGGATAAAGAACCAAAATCAACTTGACCGAGCAGCAAGCCGATTGGCGGAGTAATAATATCAGCTACTAATGATGTTGTAATTTTTCCAAAGGCAGCACCAATAATAACACCGACTGCTAAATCGAGTACGTTGCCTCTCATGGCAAATTCTTTAAATTCTTTCCATAAACTCATAAATACCTCTTAGTGATGTCCCACAAATTGATTAGCTACATCTGTATAATATCTAGCTTTATTTCGTATTTGAATTGATTTAATCTCATGTTCATAAGTTCCACCTTTAAGCTCCACTCCATTTTCATCTTTGAATTGAATCATTATTCCATTGCTAAAATATCCTATCGATTTCATTTCTTTTTTTGTTGCCATTAATTTACTATGGCTAAGGTAATATACTAACTTGTTTTTTGAATAATAGTACTTAGTATCGCTGAATATTGAATCATTTCCTTGCTGAACTCTTGCAATTTTTACATCAGATCCTTTTAACATTACTTCTTCTATCAAGTAAGACTTTTCTTCTCTGCTGTTATTAATCTCTAAATTCTGCAAACTATCTATATTTGAATCAGTACTTGCTACTATTGAATCAATTTGTTTGATTGATAATTGATTTACCGGAATTGGCTTTTTATTTTCTGTACAGGCAGCTAATCCGACTATTAACAAAAGCAACATAAAAGCATATCTCATCGTCTAATCTCCTTAACTTTATAATTTTAATTTTAACAAAATTATAAAATTAAATTAAGTTTTTTATAAGTAATTTACAAAAGGAGATAAAAATGCCTGCATTAGAATCAAATATGTTGGACTTAGGAACAAAACTAATTGATTTTACTTTATATAATCCATTAATAAACACAGATCAAAGCCTTTATGAGTTGAATAAAAATCGCCCATTAGTCTTGATGTTTATTTGCAATCACTGCCCTTATGTAATTCATATAAACAAAAAACTTGTCGAAACAGCAAAATGCTACATAGATAAAGGTATCGATTTCATTGCTATCAACTCGAATGATGTAGAAAAATATCCTGAAGATTCACCTGTCAAAATGATTGAACGAGCAAAGGAATTAGATTATCCTTTTCCTTATTTATTCGATGAAAGCCAAGAACTTGCTAAGGCATTTCGAGCTGCATGTACTCCCGATTTTTATCTCTTCAATTCTAATAAGGAATTAGTTTATAGAGGTAGATTTGATGCTTCGACTCCCGGCAATTCCAAACCCATCAACGGAGCAGATTTAATTAATGCTATCGAATCTTTAATTAATAATAAAGAGATAGATGAACAGCAATATCCAAGTATCGGCTGTAGTATTAAGTGGAAATAATTATACCAATGTAAAATAGTCTCTGGTCGAATCATTATGAATTTGAACGACACCTGCTCTTACTAATCTGATGAGCAGTCTTTCGGCACGTCGTTCTGAAATATTTACAAGTTTAGCAAATTCTTTTACTGTAGCTCTTTCATATTGCTCCAGATAGGCAAATAGCCGTTTTTCCTTATCGCCAATACTTAATTTTAGTGGTTCGCCATTGGTCTGGCTTGTCATTAGTCGGGTCATTTCTTTACTTGCTATAACAGACTTTTCGCCGACTCTTATATATGCTCTTTTAATAGTTTTGCTGGCTTCCTTGTCCTCAAATTCCACACGGTGAGGTTTAATCTTGCTTTGAGGAATATTTATTACAATGATGTCTCTATCATAATAATTAACAAACTCATAAGTATAATCGACTGGTGGATCAATAAAAAACTTACATGCTGTATCGACAATATCGAGTTCTGATTTTTCGCTAAGCACGCCTAAGAGAGTACCATCATCATCCACTCCGATTAATATTTTTCCGCCCTGAGTATTAGCTAAAGCAGAAATTTCTCTTGCCAATTTCTCTGGTGTAGTAGCCTTGCGTTTGAACTCCAAAATGGTCGATTCTCCGTTTGCTACTAATTCTTTTAGATGTTTCAGTTTCATATTTGCCTTCGAAAATCAAACCATCTTCAAAAATATAAAAAAAAACAAAAGAATATTCAATAATATTTTTATAGAAACTAAAATGTAAGTATTTTAGGGTAATTAGAAATTAAAAAAACGTTAAAAGAGGAAAATAATGAAAAAATTTATTTATGCATTACTGTGTATATCATTTCTTGGATTTGCAAATAATTTATATTCACAGGAATGGACAAAAATTAATGGATTAAATCCTTATATTAACACAATTCATCTAATGGAATCTAATCCTTCAAAAATCATTGTTGCATCTAATGCCGATTCTACAGATTTATTGCAAGAAGAAATAACATTACCACCCGTTGGTAATGGCTGCTTAGTTAGCGAAGATTCTGGTAAAACTTTTAATAAATATTTTTTGGCTGGCTATCCTGTTTTTGATATTTGTCAATCAAAATTAGAACCAAACAAATGGGTGGCATCAGTTCGTAAAATCACTCGTGGCGGTATTCTCCACTCCCAAGACAATACAGAGAATTGGAACGACTTTCTTAGCTGTGATGCTGTATCTCAAATTGTAAAAATCAGCTCTACAATCGAAAATGGCAAAGAAATTTTTGTCGGTGCACAAGTTAATACTGCCGAAGGTTTCGTCTATTCAGATGATGGCTTTTCGTC
>JAUQWR010000653.1 GCA_030835065.1 Candidatus Kapaibacterium sp. | reverse complement strand
CCAAAGAGTAAAGCCCGTCATAAAAAAGGCCTTAGAACTCAGGCTAGAGCCAAAGTATCTATTCGATCTTTTGAACTTGTTCTCTAATTCGCTCTAATTCTTCTTTTAATTCGACTACCATTTGAGAAATAGTCGCATCATTAGCTTTAGAACCGATTGTATTAATTTCGCGATTCATTTCTTGAATCAAGAAATTAATTTTTCTACCGGCAGGCTCTTTGCTCTTAGCAATTTCATTAAAGAATTTGAAATGAGACTCGAGTCTTACACATTCTTCAGATACATCCAACTTATCGGCAATCAAAACCATTTCCATTTGGAGACGATGCTCATCGATTTCGTCGCTTTCGAATAGCTGAGCAATTCTTTGACGGAGTCTGTCTCTTTCCATAGGAATTCTTTCCATACTCATTTTGTCAATTTTCTTGACATTATCTTGAATTTTTTTAATTCTGTTCATAATGTCTTTAGTGATTTGCTGCCCTTCGCGATGGCGCATTGCGTCCAAATTCTTCAATGCAGACTTCAATGCCTTTATTACTAACGACATTTGAAGCGCTTCATCGTCTGATTTTTCTTGCTGGAAGAAAGTATCTTTGAAAATTAAAAGATGCTCAAATTTTACTGCATCTTTTATTTTGAGCTTTTTACGTAGAGAGTTCAAGTTATCGTAGCATTGAGAAGCAATTTCTTCGTTTAATGTAAATTGTTTTACTGTTTCGTCCAGCTCAATTTGAATATTGCAGCTAATAGTGCCACGTGTCAATGCAGCCCTGATTATTTCTCTTACATCTAATTCCTTGTGGGAAATAGTTCTTGGCATTCTGCAATTGATTTCCAAATTTTTGCCGTTTAAACTTTTTAATTCAACAACTACATTAACCCCAGCTTCCGAGGCTTCGGCTTTGCTGAAGCCGGTCATGCTTTTCATCATACGCTTTACTTTATTTTTTGATACTTAAACAATCTTACAAAATTACGATATTTCAAGGAAATATAAAATCATTCATTATAGCAAATTGCATTTTTTATATTTTCTGCCATTTCTTCTCCACTTAATTCCTTGATTATAGCCAAACTAAAGTCGAAAGCTGTGCCTGCTCCCGTGCCAAAAATTAAATTTTGACTTTGCACAAATTTGGCTCCATTGTATTGATAATCAAGGAATTTATCGGCTACCGACGGGTGGGATGTCAGTTCCGATCCAATTGGAATCAACTTGTGTTGAAGCAATATTGTCGGTGCAG
>JAUQWR010000059.1 GCA_030835065.1 Candidatus Kapaibacterium sp. | reverse complement strand
AATGTATTATTAATTAATTCAACAACATATATATTTCCTAAGGCACCGGCACAAGATATTTTAGTCAAATCATGGCTAATACTAGCACAGTATAATTGATCATTAACATTAATTACTTTATTTGATATTGAATAATCATTTAAATTTATAAAATAAACTTTACCATCATAAGATGCTGCTATCATTATGGAATCTTTTACTGAAATATCCCTTATTATATTATCTGATATGTTTTTAAATTCCTTAATGATACCTTGGTATGAAATTGAATAAATATAGATAGATGAATCTACTGCAACAGCAATTCTATCGGAATCAATAAAAGATACATCATATAAATTTTGATTTAGATTGAAATCGTAAGTCAATATGTTCGAATAATCAGCACAAGACCAGATTTTAAGTTTCTTATCAGTTCCAATACTTGCAAAGTATTTACCATATTCAGAAACATCAATATTATCAGCAAAGCGAGAGTGTGCATTATTAATAGTATTAATTAAAATTGGTTCGGGATGAATTATCTGTTCATATTTTAGAAAAGCTTTAATAGAATCAATATAAGGCAATTCCCAATCAAATTTATTATCATACAAATTCTCTTTAATCAATTTCCAGTGAAAAAATGTATCTTCTGAATAATAAAGATTCAATGGGAAATCCATTTTGTTATTAACTTTGATAGGAACATTATATTTAATCAACAAAGTATCAGAATAATTAGGAGAAATAAACTGTGCAGAGACATTTTGAGTTAAAAAAAACAATGGCAATATAAAGCATAAAAATGCTTTCATATTAATCTTTTACAAGTCTAACTTTAACTACAGCTCTAGAAATTTCAATTGAAGGATCATTGATAGGATGAGCAATCAATACCACATTGTATAGACCTTGAGAAGCAAGTTCCGGTGCATAAAAAATCACTTTATGCTTACCTTTTTCTTTTTCTACATTATCGATTATTACATTTTTTTCGTCAGTAAGCTTTTTAATTTCTCTTCCTAAAGCATCAAAAGCTATTGCCGAAATACTTACTCTATCAGATAATATATATTCGATTTCAGTTTTTGTTTTGAATGGATTAGGGAATGCTGTAGCAGCTTCAATAACAGCATTTGGTACATTTATTAGCCTTGTACCAACCTTTACAATTTCACCATTTGATTGGTGATAGAACAAACGATAAACAAATCCAATGCCTCTATAAGGTAATTCATTTGGTATTGGACCATAGTTTTGAGGATATAAGCTAGTAAAAGCAGCTTTCATTTTGTCTGAATAAGGACCATTAATATATGTAGCCACTGTATCAGTAAATATAGAATTATCAAGAGATTCGATATCTATTTCATTAGCTGGAAGCAATCCTCGCATTATTTCATAACCCAAAGTTTTATATTCAGATTGTGTGCCAAAATTACATACAACTTGCAAATTGCCGGCATACTCCACATTGAAGTATCTAACAATAGTTGATGGAATAATATTTGCATCAGAAGAGTAGATAGTTTTATACATTTCTTCGTTTGCAATTTCGATATTGTCATTTATTCTCGGTTCTTCAAACAATTCTGGTTTTGGGTCTTCATCACTATATTTGAATGCAAGTGCCTGATAATAATCAGCAGGTTTTTTCCAGTCTAAAAACTCACTTATTTTGGAACCATCTGTTGTATAAAGTTTAAATCTAGCAATTCTTAATTTGCCAGGAAAAGGTGCTTTCTTAGATTTATCATATAATTTTGGACCAATAACAATAATTTGGATTCTATCATCTAAAACATCTGCACGAAGTTCATAATCAGGCTGACCAGAACTAACATCAATCAATTCTGAACTACCAAGTATATATTCTAATTTAATTTTTTTATAATCGATAGCACCTGAATTAGCAAAAACTATTTGAAAAGTACTATTAGCCACATATCTCCAATTTTCACTTACTCTAGTAACTGTAATATCAAACTCTACAGAATTATAATCTGTAAGCAAAACAGATTCAATTTTAGCTAAAGCCATAGTATCTAATTCATTTGTCTGAGCGAAAACATAAAATGAACTTATAATAAATACTATTATATATTTAAAGTAGCTTTTCATCATTTATCAAAAACGGGAGATGTCCTATCTCTATTATTATAAGATTTATTAAAATCCTTAGTAGTAATAATACCATTCATATCAATATCAGCATCAAGATAACCTTCAAAAGTTCCTTGAGACCAATTATTTAATTGTGGAATAATAGCATCAAAATCAGATTCGTTTATTCCTTTAGCTTCTGAAATTCTATTAATATCGCCTGCAATCATACCCCAAATATAAGAACC
>JAUQWR010000652.1 GCA_030835065.1 Candidatus Kapaibacterium sp. | reverse complement strand
TCTTCTTTAATACTAGATTAAGAATTTTCTCGATTTTCTCTGCTTTCTATTTCTCTATTTTTCTCTCGTATTCTTTTCAAAGTTCGCCTCAATTGCTATTTCCCAGCAATCATTCCTTATGACGCTCGAATTTATCATATTATTTTAAGAAAAACAAAGGATTTATGTACTTTTTTATTGATTTTACGAAGTTTTTTTGTGGATTTATGGATTTTTTTGATTTATGCCTACTTTTTCTTCTAATTCTTTCTGTATTGATATATATACTCTACTAGTGTCCATGCCGATAGTATTGTTATTCCCAACATTGTAAAATATGTTGTATGTGAATATATTATACCATCGATTGCAAGCTTCAGATTGGGATCTTCGAAAGAAAATTTCATTGTATGTAGTCCAATCAATACAGATATAAACAACATTTGTATAAAAGTCTTGATTTTTGCTGATTTTGATGTTACTATACTTACATTCTTTGCTGAAGGCAAAAGTCTTAAAAATGTTGTTCCAAAATCTCTCAATATAATTACAGCTAGCATCCAAAACGGTATTATTTTCATCAGCACAAATGCTAAAAATGCTGCAGTAGTTAAAAACTTATCTGCCAAAGGATCAAAAAATCCTCCCAACTTGCTGGTGGCTTGCATTTTCCTTGCAAGCCATCCATCAAAATAATCTGTCAAAGCTCCAATAGCAAACAATATTAGCGACCAAATAGCGGATTCTTTATTATTACTTATAAAAAAAATCAAAAATAAAGGGGCTATCACTATTCTCGACATGCTCAATATGTTTGGTATTGTTTTTTTCATCAACTTAGCTCGATTGCTGTATTATATATTTTCAAAAATGATTCTGATTTTAATGATGCACCACCAATCAAGCCACCATCTACGTTTGGTATTGCTAATATTTCTTTAGCATTTGCATGATTCAAACTTCCACCATACAAAATTTTAATTTTTGCAGCTTCTGTTTTATAATTATTTTCCAAGTATTCTCTTATCCATTTATGAGCTTCTGCCACTTGTTCATTAGTTGCAGATACACCTGTTCCTATTGCCCAAACCGGTTCATAAGCTATTACCATATCTGATATTTTTAATAGATCTGCTTTAGACAAATCTATATCAAGCTGATTTTTTAAAACCTCAAATGTTTTTCCGGCATTTCTTTCTTCAAGAGTTTCGCCAATACACAAAATAGGCTTTAAATTATGATTTAAAATTGCTTCAAGTTTTTTTGCAATCAAATCGTCAGATTCATTAAAATATGCTCTGCGCTCGGAATGACCTATAATAATATATTCCAGATTAAATGCTTTTAGCATTGGGATTGAAATTTCGCCGGTAAAAGCACCTTTTTCTTCAAAATAACAATTTTGAGCACCCAAAGAAACAAAACTATCTTTGAGCAATTCGGATGCACCTGGAATGTTAATAAAAGGAGGGCAAACCAACATCTCCACTTCTTGGTTTTTACTAGCAGATGCTGATAATTCTGAAACTAGTTTTCTGGTTTCATCAGCATTTGTGTTCATTTTCCAATTGCCTGCTATCAAATATTTACTCATCTTTTTACTCCACTAACCCTGAAAATTTTATAGTTTTCTAAAGCTGGATCCGATTCCAAACCATATCCTTCTATTGTTTCTTTTGGGGTAATTATCCTTACAAACTCTGTAGCATATATTTTTTGCGCGGCATTATCCCACTCGAGAACACTTGTTTCTAATCTTGTATTTGTACTATCCGAAACCACTAGTACTTTCCCATAAGCAAACATGTTTCTAGTTTTATCATCAATTTTGGCACTATCGGCAGTAAGCACCGAAATACGTTTACCTGATAATTTTGATAAAAATTGAACAGTAAGACCATTGTCCAGCCAGGTTTCGAAGCGATTTTGGTAAACTCTGGCTCGTTTAGCGTTTAATACCGCTTTAGTGTAGTTAGAGTCTATAAAAGCAACTTCAATATCATAGCTGATTTGATCTGGCATATTTGCATAATTGAGCGAGTCAGCGGGTTTAGGCACTACGCCTGATTTTTCTTCGCATCCAATCGAAATGAGCACTAAACTCAATAATAATATTAATGATAATCTCATTATACCTTGTTTTTTTTTACAAAA
>JAUQWR010000651.1 GCA_030835065.1 Candidatus Kapaibacterium sp. | reverse complement strand
GCTGAAGTGTATGCCTTTACTTATAAGATAATTTTTCACTGATTCAGCACGTTCTTTGGAAAGCTTCAAATTGTATTCTTGAGAGCCTGAGTTGTCTGTATGTCCTTCTACATTGATTGTAGAGTTTGGTCGTTCATTCAAATATATAACAAGTTTATCCAACTCTTTCGATGCTTCTGATTTTAAATTGCTTTTATTAAATTCAAATAGAACATTTTCAATAATAATTTTGGGTTTATTATGAAATATTTCATCTTTTGTATATAAAATAATGTCGTTGATAAATTCATCTTTATCTTTGAATTTACTTAGATCAATATAATTATCGATGGAATAATACTTTGATTTATGCGCAGAATAGGTGATTTTTTTACCATGAGGAATAGCAATAAAATAAGAACCGTCGGTTGGATTAGAACGTAAATGACCGACTATTTCACCTGAAAGTGAATCTTTCCAAATAATATCAGCAGAAATGGGTATTCCTGAACTAGTCTTTACATTTCCTTTTATAGTAATAACTTTGCTTGGTTTCATAGATTTTGGCATAGTAACAGAGTAAATATCCCAAAAGCCATAAGAATCCATACGGTTGATACTCGCAAAAAAAGCACTATCTCCGCTCAATCCTACTTTATAGCCCCAATTATCATTTGCAGTATTGATTTCTTTGCCCAAGTTTATTGGTTCGCTCCATTCAGTCCATGAAGTATCAGAAAGCCTATGTGAAACAAAAACATCTAAACCTCCTAGTCCAGGATGTCCATCTGATGAAAAATAAAGAGTATTGCCATCAGGATGCAAAAATGGAGAACGTTCGCTATAAGGAGTATTTATTGTTGGACCTAAATTGATAGGTTTAGTCCATCCACTATCAGTTTTAAAAGTTATGTAAATATCTTGATTGCCATGAGCTCCGCCATGCCAGAAATTACCTTGAGGATAAAAACCACCAATAGCACCTGGTCTATCGGAAGTGAAAATGATGGCTTTGCCATCTGCAGTAAGGTTTGCAGCTTCATCCACGTATCTAGAATTAATGGGGAAGGGGAAATGGACAAGTTCGCCCCAACCACTTTCATTTCTTTCGACATAATAAATATCAAATCTACCAAAAGTACCGGGAAAATCGCCGGATAATAGAAGTGCGTTCCCATCTGCACTAATATTATCGATAGTTTCATCATTAATACCATTGACTGGCTTGCCTAAATTTTTAGGCGTAGTCCACGCTGCATTTTCTAAAGTAGAATACCATACATCAGTACTACCATAACCACCTTTTCTATTAGAAGAAGAGAAAAATAAATATTTACCATCCAAGCTAGGATTTGGATCCCATTCACTATTATAAGTATTTATTTTTGGACCAATGTTTCTAATTTTAATACCTTCGATTGGCTTTTTTAGTATCTCAATTACTTTATCAAAGTGCTTGCTTTTAGATGGAAATAGAGGTTTGAATGTTTTCAAAACAAATGCTGCAGAATCCCAATCAGCTCTATTCACAAATTTTCCAATCAATTTTATTACAGCTATATAAGCATTTTCTGTAGGTGCATTTTTATTTATATATTTAACGTAATATCCAATTAAATCATCGGTTACTTCTTGAGTAAGCATTACGTTTTCACAATTTTCCATATACTGATTAATAATTGAATCTTTATTAGGAAAATAAGATTTATACATATTAAAAACTTCATAAGCCAGAATGGCTCTTTGGTTTTCGTAATGCCTATTTGCGAAATTCAGCATTACATTGAATGCTCTTTCGGAGGGTGCCTGACTCTTGATTATTTTATCCCATTGAAGGTAGGTTTCGTAGTTTCTTTGCCTTAATGTATCTTTATTAGATAATGCCACATTAATAATAATAAAGATAAAGGCTATATATACTAAGAATTTATGCATAAACTTATTCGGATAAAAATTTTTAAAAAGTACACTAATTTACAAATTTTCCGTAATATTATGAAGTTTTTGTTTAAATTTGAAGTTTTATTGGAATTAATAGGAGTAAGGATGAAATATTTTGTTATTGCTTTAGTTTTGACATTTATCTGTTCTAATTTATATGCTCAACCCAAAACCGGTATTATAAATATGGGTAGCCAGACATTAGTCAAAGGTATTGTAACCGATATTGAATCAGGTAAACCTGTCGGCACGAATGTAGAATTTAGAGATAAATCCGGAAAAAAGATTAAAATTCAATCTAATTCTATGACAGGTGCTTTCGAACAGCTTCTAAATGCAGGTGAGCAATATGAAGTTCTAATTCAGAGTTGGAATGTAGCACGCAAAACTTATAATTTGACAGTCGAAAAATCAGATAAATATATTGAGCAAAAAGTTGATTTTCAAATAAGAAAATTAGAAAAAGATAATATATTTATGTCGATTAATGCATTCAATGCAAATTCAACTAATACTAACGAAGAAGTTAAACAAATGCTTGAAGAATTGAATACAACTTTGAAATTCAATCGAGGTGTTGA
>JAUQWR010000650.1 GCA_030835065.1 Candidatus Kapaibacterium sp. | reverse complement strand
TTTTGGAAGGCTCTGATTAACTATCCTAATGGCTGTTTAGTTTCTTTTAATGGTAGAAATTTTGATGCTCCTTATTTAATGTTGCGCTCGGCTGTATTAGGTATTCGCCCTACACGTAATTTGATGGAAGGTACTAAGTTCAATTATAACCGACATATTGATTTGATTGATGAGCTTACCTTTTATTCAGGCTCGGCTTATGGTGCTTCCAAACGATTCAATTTTGATTTTTATACACGTGAATTCGGAATTACTTCTCCAAAAGCAGAAGGAGTTGATGGATCGAAAGTAAGCGATTTATATAACGAGGGATCGATTGAAAATCTGAAAATAATTGCCGAATATTGTATGCGTGATGTTAATGCTACATGGCTGCTTTTCGAAAAATGGAATTCATTTTTGAATTTTAGGAAATAGTTTGTTTTTCGCGACGCAATATTTTAATTGAAAAATAAATAAAATTGAGTAGAATACCCATAAGTATTGTCAAGCCCCATGTTCTGGAATGAGAAAATGGTGATATGAGCCTATCGCTAATGTCAGCTATCAATCCGGATGGATTGCTTGCAATATCCCAAGAATTCCATCTTAAAAATCTACCCAGATATATACCAAAGCATGAAATAAAGAGGAATAGTGAAGTCAATATTTGAATCTTTATTTTTGAAATATATCTGCTTAGAAATAACTCCAAATCGAAAAGACTTAGAAATCCATAAAGCAATCCAGTCCAAGCATAAGATAAAATAAGCACTAAATCGAACCATTCCGGAGCTGAATAATTATCGCCGAGATGGTATAAATCAGTCAATATGTATGGCGAGTTTGGGAAAAATAATATCCATACAATTATTGTGAGAGTGAGTGCTAGTTTGTTTTTCACTTTATATAATACCATTCCGGAGCTTAAAAGATATGGAATAAATGCTAAAAATAAGTTCCAATTCATAAACAGGAAAGTGCGTGAATCAGTATATAAATATCTAAATAAAGAAATAGATATGCAAAATATACTTAATAGAAACAGTAGAATAGTGGATTGAAGACGGTTTGAATCTTTAAGACGATTAATCATAAACGAGCTCTCTTTTTTCGATGAAATGGAAAAGGTACTTTTTTAGTATAATTTTCAACAATGCCTGAGATTTCGGCAAAAATAGAATCGTCGCTGACGAAATGGTAAGAAATTTTTTGTGGAAAATCATGTTTAGGATTTTGGAACGCAAAGTAGTCATAAGCAGAGTCTGAAAGCATAAAATCTACCGGTTTAGCATTATTCTGATTTGATACACGAGCGGTATAAATAAACGCACCATTGGTTTTCTTAATAGAAATAACTTCTTTGCTCAAAGTATCTTCATCTTTGATATAATAAGAGACAGCAGAATAGAGCGAGTCATTAATCTTGACCCAAGATTCAGAAATAGTAGAGCTGGAGTCTTGAATAATCCAGGTGCCTAAAAGTCTATCGAAAACAGAATTGATGCGCTCTGGCTCGGGATTGTATCTGCAAGCCGAAATCGAAAGAAAAAGTATAAAAATCTGCAAAATGCGTTTCATAAAAATCCCACGCAAATGATTAATATAATACAAAGGTAAGGGAAAAAATGTATAAATAAAAATTTAATTAGATAATCATGCTGAATACATAAAAATGAAGTATGAGGATGATAGGGGATTAAGTCGATAAAAACAGATGAATTAGAATAAAAAAACAAAAAGAGGATACTCATGCGAATATCCTCTTTTGCGGAGAAGGCGGGATTCGAACCCGCGATAGAGTTTCCCCTATGCCGGTTTAGCAAACCGGTGCCTTCAGCCACTCGGCCACCTCTCCTTTTCGCTGTATCAACAGCGAATACAAATATACGACAATTTTGTTTTTCTGCAAAAGAAATTTTAATTTTTACCAAATTAATTCATCTGCAGCTCTACGAGCCGTTTGGTAAGCAGATTGCGGATCTTTTCCCAAAGCAGTAATATGCCCCATTTTGCGTCCTTTTCTGCTCTGCTTCTTATTATATAAATGAAGAAAGCTAGATTCGACAGCTAAAGATTTGGAAACATCTGTGGGTACTCCCGAGCCATCACGCATTCCAAGTAGATTCACCATACATGCTCCACCTGTAATCAACTGAGGATTGCCAAGCGGAAGGTCGCAAATAGCTCTAATTGCATTTTCGAATTGAGAGCAATAGCAGGCTTCGATTGTATAGTGTCCGGAATTATGCGGGCGAGGTGCTATTTCATTGACAAGCACTTCGCCATTGGCAGTAACGAATAGCTCTATGCCAAATACTCCTACTCCATTTATAGATTCTACACAGCGAACTGCTAATTCTTGAGCTTTTATGCGAAGTGATGGATCAATTTCTGCCTCTGCAATAACTGTGTGGCAGATGTGATCTTTTTGTATTGTTTCTACGCAGGGATAAACTGCAAGCTCGCCTTTATGGTTGCGGGCAACCATAACAGCCAATTCTTTTGTAAAATTGACAAACTTTTCTGTCATTAGTTTTCTGTTTTTGCCGTCGGAAGAAAATTTATCCCAGGCAATCTGGATATCCTCTGGAGATTTAACAGTATAATTGCCATAGCCATCATATCCAAGTGTACGAGTTTTAATAAGAAAAGGAAAACCATTTTCATTACCAAATTTGATACCATCGGCTATAGAATTGATTTCTTCGAAGTAAGGAACAGAAATTCCGGCATTAGAAAAAGTCTGTTTTTGAATAAATTTATCTTGAACAAGTTTTAAAGTATCAGCAGAAGGGAAAACAGGTTTGGATTTTGCGATATACTCAAGGATTTGAGGATCGATAAATTCACTTTCAAGAGTGATAATATCGGCAGAATCTATAAATTTGTCGAGTTCGGCAGGATTGTTCCAGCCATTAGAAAAATCAAGTTTAGTCATATCGCCTGCAGGCGAATCGGAGGAATTTTCGATAATAGAAACATTAATACCCAAGCGATAAGCAGAGTTAGCAAGCATTTTAGCAAGCTGTCCGCCGCCCAAAATTCCCAAAACAATAGCTGTGTCTTTAGTTTTTGATTTTAGCATCTCATTTACTGTTAAGAATTTAACAAATAATCAATTTTAGGTTAAGCATTTTTTTTCACTAAAATATTTTGTAATTTAGGGAGTATTTTTGATAAAATCAAAAAAATAATTGGAGGCGGAATTCAATCACTTGATAATAAGTCAGGAAGCCGACCCTTCGAGAAGCGGAGAACGCGCCGGATTAGTAGGCAAAGTACTCGTTCTTAATCAAAGTTACGAGCCAATAAGCATCTGCACGCCACGAAAGGCAATATTGCTCTTATTGCTAGGCAAAGCAGAAATGATAGCTCCCCGAGCAGATAAGTATATTCGAACATCAAACAGCAAGTATCAGTTTCCAAGCATTATAAGGCTGAACAATTTTGTTCAAGTTCCTTATAGGCATATAGAAATGTCTCGCAAAAATATTATGAAGCGGGATGATTATTGCTGTCAATATTGTGGTCGAAAGGGCAATTTGACAATAGACCATGTTTTACCCAAATCGCGTGGAGGACCAGAATCTTGGGAAAACTTAGTAGCAGCATGTCATCCATGCAATTCAAAAAAAGGCAATCGAACGCCAGAAGAAGCAAAAATGACATTGCTCAGAAAACCAAGGCGCCCATCGCATATTGTATTTTTTAAGCAATTTATGGGCAATAGCGAATTGGAATGGAAGCAATTTTTATTTGCAGACTAAGTGTTTTTTCTTAAGTTTTGCTTGATTTATATTTGCAAATTGCAAATCTAACCATTGATGTATAATATGAACTATGATGGGTAGTATGCTCTGATTAGTAGGATTGGATGATGAATTTGGGAAATATCTCCGATAATTTAAAAGAATTGTCTGATAAATATGCATTGGACTTGCTTCCGGTTGCTGTTGTAATTACTGATTTAAAAGCTAAAATAGTTTTTGTAAATAAAGAGTTTTCTGAACTCACTGGCTATAGCAGCGATGAAGTAATTGGCAAGAATACAAGTATATTGAATTCGAGTTATCATGATGATAGTTTTTTTAAAGAGATGTGGAATACTGTATTATCAGGGCAAAATTGGCAAGGCGAAATATGTAATCGCAGAAAAGATGGTTCCATTTATTGGGAAAAATTGAAAATAGCACCTGCTAAAGATTCAAATAATAATATCTATGGTTTTATCTCAATAAAAATTGATATAAGTAAAAGTAAAGAGTCTGAATTAAAACTAAGAGAATCCGAAGAAAAATATAAACTGCTTTTTAATAATTTGAATAATACCTATGCATTGATGGAAATAATCAACATGGGGACTGATGATGTGGATGCTGTGTTTTTAGATGTGAATGCTGCTGTGAATAGATTTGCCGAAAATCTAAATCCTGAATATGTAATTGGTCGCACTGTAAGGCAGGTGTTTCCAAATATTGAGTTGCATCACTTTAAATACCATGAAGAAGTTGTTAGAACTCAGCAGCCTCTTAGTTTTGAAATGTATTCTGAGACTTTAAAAAAGCATATAAAATTTAGTATGTTTCCATTCGAAGGAAATAAAATCGGAGGAATAGCCACTGATATTACAAAAGAAAAAGAATATCAGAAGCAATTAGAACGTAGCGAATTAATGTATAGAAGCTTGTTCGAAAATATGCAAAGTGCATTTGTATTGTTTAAAGTAGAAAAAAATGCAAATGGCGAGAATATGTTTAAATTTGAACAGGCAAATAAAACTTTTGAAAGAGAATTGAATTTCAATTTTGAAGATATTTGTGGTAATTATCTCACTCATGAATATGATAGA
>JAUQWR010000649.1 GCA_030835065.1 Candidatus Kapaibacterium sp. | reverse complement strand
TTTTCTTCAGGTCCGTGTTTAATCTTTCTATCGAGCAAGAACAAGAACAAGAAGAATAGTAGAGCATATATCAATGTAAATAGTATCAAAGAGAATATTACTTCGTTGCCAGATACAGTTTTAGAAACTGCATCTTTAGTACGTAGATAACCATAAACAATCCAAGGTTGTCTGCCAATTTCAGCAGAAGCCCAACCCAATTGATTTGCTAATTGAGGAAGTATAACCGAAGCTACAAGCAGTTTTTGATACCATTTAACATTTTCGAGCTTGCCTCTCCACAATAAGAACAAACCATAGAAACTAATTAAAATAATAAGCATACCAATGCCAACCATAAGGTGGTAAGTCTGGAACACAATATTCACCGGAGGTCTGTCTTCGGGTTTAAATTCATTCAATCCAGTAACAGGTTTTTGAGTATCATAACTGATAAGCCAAGATAGCATTCCTGGAAGTTTTATGCCATAGGTTTGTTGAGTTGATTCATCGACCCATCCAAATAAATACAAATCGCCAGGAGCTGTATTATAGTGACCTTCGAAAGCAGCTAATTTTGCCGGTTGAGTTTCAGCAACTTGAATTGCAGAGCTGTGCCCTGTAAATAATTGAAGTAGAGAAGAAACTGCAGCAAAAATAAGAGCAATTTTGATAGATTTCATAGCAAAATCGACATGTTTTTTCTTGATCAAATAATAAGCACTAACGCTCAAAACCAAGAAAGCAGCAGTAATCCATGCACCGAAAATAGAATGACTAAGTCTTTCGAAAGTGGAAGGATTAAATACAACAGCCCAAAAATCAGTAATTTCGGCACGTTTCATTAAGCCTTCGCCCACAACATGAAAGCCAGTAGGAGTTTGCTGCCAAGAATTAGCAATAATAATCCATACAGCACTTAAATGTGCGCCGAAAGCAACTAAAATAGTGGAAATAAAGTGAGTGCGAGGTTTTACTTTGTTCCAGCCAAATACTAAAACAGCAAGGAAACCAGATTCGAGGAAGAACGCGAATACGCCTTCTGCAGCAAGAGCAGAACCGAAAACATCTCCCACAAAGCGAGAATAAGTTGCCCAATTGGTACCAAATTCAAATTCCATCACAATACCTGTAGCTACGCCCATTGCAAAAGTAAGAGCAAAGACTTTAACCCAGAATTTTGTAAGTTTTTCGTATTTGACATCTTTAGTTTTTAGATACATCCATTCCATTATTACCAATAGCACACCAAGGCCAATGCTCATTGGTGGGTAAATATAATGGAATCCGACTGTTAACGCAAATTGGATACGAGACAGTAATTCTACATCCATTAGCTCCTCCACAAAGATGATAATTTGTTAATTGTTCTTATATATTAAATTGTTATTTTTAAGAACAGTTGCGTCTATATCACGCATAAAATGAAAAATTATTGGTTTAGACTAAAATTTATTGTTAAATAATAATTCATAATATTATTTGAGCAAATGTTTGTCTATAATTGAAAACAACTTAGGCCCGATAATAGGTTTTTCTAGATAGTCGAGACATCCGGCTTCGATTGCTTTTTCGCGATCGCCGGAAAGTGCGTAGGCAGTTTGTGCAATTATTGGTATAGTTTTATCAATTTCATGTATCATTTTTGTAGCTTCATATCCATCAATTAAAGGCATTCTGACATCCATCAGAATTAGATCAACTTTTTGATTTTCTTTAATAATATCGACAGCCTCTTTTCCATTTCTGGCTCTAATTAGCTGAATACCTGTGTTTTTCAAAAATTTGGCTACAAGTGTATAATTAATTTCATTATCTT
>JAUQWR010000058.1 GCA_030835065.1 Candidatus Kapaibacterium sp. | reverse complement strand
ATTAGCGATAAATTCAGTGTGGGCAAAGAAAGTTTTGAAATTACAGATCCAAAAGCAGGCGAAAAATTGTGTGCAAATAATAACTATATATTGAAGTGGAACTCTGAAAATGTAGATAAAGTATTGTTAATGTATTCTTTGAATTCCGGCGAAGTTTGGAAGAAATTGCAGCTATCAGGCTTAGATGCTAATTCTCATGAGTATTTATGGAAAGTGCCTAATACTAAATCTGAAAAAGTGAAGATTAAAGCATTGTTGGGCGTTGATAAATCAATTTTGCTTGATTCTACTGAATATGAATTTGTAATTGATTCTTGTACTACATCAGTCGATGAAGAATTGAGCCAGGAATTAAAATTGAATATGATAAGTCCAAATCCGGCAAACTCAATAATAAATGTACATTTTGAGAATAATAGTGCCAGCAAGCTTACTATATCTGTATATAATTCGATGGGACAATATGTATTTGGGCAGAGTATCAATAGTATGAGCGGAGAAAATATTTACACAATAGATATAAATTCATTGCCTAATGGCGAATATTTTCTAAAAATATCTAATGGGACAGATAATGTCACTAATAGGTTTGTTGTGATGAGATAGATTTAAAGGATTTGTATTCAAAAAAATAAAATTCAAATATCTTGTAGAGACAGGTCTGAGACCTGTCTCAAAAGAAAAACCAAAAAGAGGATTCAAATTGTTCAATTTTTATAGAAAGAGACTCGATATGAGTTTTGAACCAAGCAATTAATATATACAATTATCCTTCAATAATCTTCTGCAAAATTTCGACTGATTTAGCAACACAATGAGTACATTTAGTTTCGCGCAGGTTCTTTTCATTAAATTCCTGCTTACCGATTTCAGTTTTTAGATCGCAACCGAGTAATTCTCTACAATTCAAAGTACCAAAAATAGCGGTAAATTCTGCATTAAATTTTTTGCAAAATTCGTATGTAATCTCTCTCGAAGGCTCGTCGTGTGGCATATATCTACCGAACTTAAGACCAATAGCCAAATATGCACCACTGACAGCACCGCACAAACCTTGTTCGCCCAAAATTCCACCACCAAATGGAGTAGTAATTTTTAGAGCAATAGATCTATCCATGCCCAATTCTTCGGCAATAGGAGTGAAAGCAGCTTGTGCACAATTAAATCCCTTCGAAAAAAGCTCAACAGCAGAAACTATCGTATTCATATTTCACCAAGACTATTTGTAATATTGCAAGTTAATAAAAATCAAGATAATTCCAAATCTATTTGAATAATTTATTGTTGATTATCTTGCTTGTGGGCAACGAATTGCTCCTCATTTCAATCAGAGTAGGAATATATGCGAATGCATCGACTTGATCGTCGTGCAATCCTTTGGGAAATTTCAAAAGTTCGTTCTCAAAATCGTAGAGCCACTCTGCATCTTTACGAAAAAACACTTTGCCGGACTCAAGCAAAGCCGCAATATGAAGTGCACGAGATATCTTGTCTTTGTTTGGTTTTAATTCTTTGACAGGCATCATCGAATTTAATGCCTGCTGAATAAGCGAAACTTGATATTGTACGCTCTCTATTCCTATTAAAATTGGTTTGTATTTTTCATACTGATTTCTGATGAAGTCGAGATGCTCAGAAGGTTTCAATTTTACTCTCAATATGTCTTTAATTAGTATGTCGTTATTAAGCCCGACATCAAAAACAAGAAGTACTGTATAGTCTGCACTATCTTTGGTACTTATTGCAAGATCGACAGTAAAATAGCATGAAAGTTCGCGTATATCAATAAGTTTTCTATCATGAGAAAACAATTGAACAAAAGCAGTATCATAGCTACAATAATGGAAGTTTTCTTTTTTAAATAATTTTTCGTCTTTTGAAAACGGTGATTGTTGATATAAAGCTTCGAACCAATATGAACCAATTTGCTTTTTGATTTCATTTAATTTTTTCAATGAAAACCTATCGTTCCAAAGTGCTTCGCCAACTTTACGACCTAATAAATCGTTTTCTAAAGCGATAGCCGGCAAAGAAAGGCATATCCAATCATTTAATGAAGCATCAGCAAGCAAAGACCCAACCAGATCTTCTTCGTGCCAACGAGTCATGATGATAATAATTCTTCCATCGGGCTCTAGACGTGTGAAGACAGTGGATTGGAACCAATCCAAAATTTTTTCTCTTATTTTAATACTGTGTGAATCTGCCGAATTTTTGATAGGATCGTCTATTATTATCAGATCGGCTCCCATGCCGGTAATGGCAGCACCTGCTCCAGAGCATTGTATAGATGAGCCAT
>JAUQWR010000648.1 GCA_030835065.1 Candidatus Kapaibacterium sp. | reverse complement strand
CACGAATATGTGGTATCAATAATCGATTCCGGAATAGGGATGAGTCAGGAGAAAATCGAAAAACTTTTCAGACTTGATGCTAATGTATCTACAAAAGGAACGCAGGGCGAAGCAGGGACAGGGCTTGGATTGATTCTATGCAAAGAGTTTGTTGAAAGACATAATGGAAGTATTTGGGCTCATTCTAAACTTGGGCAAGGCTCGACCTTTAGTTTTAGTATCCCAATCGAATTATAAAAAATAAAGCTTTCAATATCAAAAATTGAAAGCTTTATTTGTTTAAAACAGAATCAAAGTATTATTTTCTGTTTGGATGTGGTCTTCTATCAGAAGATTCACGTCTATCTGAGTTTTCTCTTGGCTGACGTTCATTAGCTTGTTCTTCATAACCAGGAAGCAAAGCACGCATAGATAAGCGATATTTACCATCTCTGGAAATTTCAAGTAATTTGACGTCAATTTTATCGCCAACTTTCAATACATCAGCAACATTCTTGATTCTCTCATTAGAAATTTGAGAAATATGGAGTAAGCCTTGAGTCTTAGGTAAGAACTCTACTAAAGCACCTAAACCTTCTCTAATTTCTTTCACAGTACCTTTATAAACTTCACCTTCGGAAGGTTTACGAGTAATCATGCCAATAATTTTAGCAGCTTCATCGCCAGCAGTTTTATTTGTACTTGCAATTTGAACAGTACCGTCGTCTTCTATATTTATTTCGGTACCAGTTTCTTTGATAATACTTCTAATTGTTTCGCCACCAGGACCAATCACAGCACCAATCATTTCTTGAGGAATTTTGATAAGAGTGTATCTTGGAGCATGAGCAGACAAATCTTCTCTAGGTGTTTGAAGAGATTGATTCATGATATTAAGAATATGCATTCTACCGGCTCTGGCTTGTTCGAGAGCACGAGTCATAATCTCAACTGAAAGTCCTTCAATCTTAATATCCATTTGGCAAGCAGTGATACCATCAACAGTACCAGCAACTTTGAAATCCATATCACCAAGGAAGTCTTCATCGCCTAATATATCACTAAGTATTGCTACTCTATCGTCTTCTTTGATTAAACCCATAGCAATTCCGGCAACAGCTTTTCTTACAGGTAAGCCTGCATCAAACATAGCTAAACTTCCGGCACATACTGTAGCCATAGATGAAGAACCGTTAGATTCGAGAATATCAGATACTATTCTAATTGTATAAGGGAAAGCATCAGAAGTTGGCAATACTTCTTTAAGAGCACGCCAAGCCAAATGCCCATGTCCGATTTCTCTTCTGCTAGTCATCATTCTACCAGTTTCGCCAGTAGAGAATGGAGGGAAATTGTAATGAAGAATAAATCTTTCAGTTCTTACTGGATTAAGTCCATCAATCATCTGTTCGTCGCGAGAAGTGCCAAGAGTGGCAGTAGTCAAACTTTGAGTTTCGCCACGAGTAAATAGAGCCGAGCCATGTGCACGAGGAAGAAGTCCAACTTCGCAAGTGATAGGACGGATATCGGTAGTAGTTCTACCATCTAATCGTTTGTTTTCTGCAAGAATCATTTCGCGCATAAGCTTTTTCTCAAGCTTATCAACTATTTCGCCAGTATATTTTTCAATTTTTTCTTTTAAAGTTTCGTCTTCTGCATATTTTTCGTT
>JAUQWR010000647.1 GCA_030835065.1 Candidatus Kapaibacterium sp. | reverse complement strand
AGCAAAATACCTTCTTTCACCCAAGTATTAACATGCCAATGTCCGGCATTATCAGGCTCTGCAGCTCTAATTGCACCTGTATTCAGAGCATTAAGAAAATCTTCTGCAAACTGCTGAAGCTCTAAATGTGAACAATGGTCATAATTGTTTTTTAAATGTTCTATTCTTGATTTTAATGTATCCATTTAAATATACCTATTTAGCAAATGCAAAATTCAATAATTTATAAACCAAGCGGGCAGTTGTCAAATTAGGATGATGCAAACCTTCCATTGGAGCCAATTCAACAACATCAAATCCAACAATACGCTTACCGGCTTTTTTCAATTCTCTAAAAATATTTAATGTTTCGCTATACAAGAATCCGTCTGGTTCGGGAGTGCCGGTTGCTGGCATAATCGAAGGATCGAAATAATCAACATCAAAAGTAATATAAACTTCCGAACCTAAAGTATCTACAATAGATTTTTGCCAATTATCGCCATGCAGACCGCGTCTGATAGCCGAAGCATAAAAAGTTTTTACATTATTTTCTTTAATAAAAATTGATTCGTCTTTGCATTGAGCTCTAATTCCTACCTGAGTGATACGATCCGGGCTTATACATTCTGCAACTCTAGCCATAAAGCAGGCATGAGAATATTTTGTATCTTCATAGCTATCTCTAAGGTCTGAATGAGCATCAAAATGAAGAATCGACATTTTAGGATATTTTTTTAAATGCGATTTGATAGGTGCTGTCGAAATTGTATGCTCTCCGCCAAGTGTTACTACAAACTTATGATGAGCCAGCAAATCATCTACTTTGTTTTCGATTTCATCGAGCATGTCTTCATCAAATTTGTTTTCAAAATTCATCGGTTCGAGTGTTGCAATTCCTTTTTCAAAACATAGTTCTGTATCAAATTCATCATCATAAAACTCAACATAAGCACTAGCAGCAAGAATTTCTTCAGGTCCTTGAGCAGCTCCGGCACCATAACTAACGGTATGTTCGTAGGGGCAAGGCAGAATTACAATTTTTGACTTATCAAAACTTGAGAATTCTTCATCGATTGCCAAAAAGTTCGATTCGATATCCAGAGTTTTCATATCATTATTACAATTAGTTTTACAAAAAAATATTTGACGAACCTAAAAGGTTCTCATTTACTTAATTTAACAATAATTTCTGAGATTTAGCAAAATAAATATTAATTATCTAAAACTTCCCTGATTTTTAACATTAGAGACTGCATCGAAAATGGTTTTTGTATAAAGTTTATACTTTGGTCTGATACTTTATGCTGAGAAATTACATCGGCAGTATAGCCCGACATAAATATTACTTTTGCTCCTTTAGCAATAGTTTTTATTTCGGCAAAGAGTTCTTTACCATTCAAATCTGGCAAAATAACATCCGATAGGACTAAATTTATTCTGTCTTGATTTTTATAGGCAAGTTCTATTGCTTCTGTACCGCAAGAAGCATCAATTACTTCATATCCGAAAGACTTTATCAATTCCACAGTCATTTCTCTTACTTGCTCCTCGTCTTCCACTACCAATATCATTTCATGTCCATGCAAATCATTAACATTTTGGTTGACAACAACTGGCTCAAGTTCAAGTTTATCAGCAATCGGGAAGAAAATTTTAAACACAGTGCCTTGTCCCAAATCGCTATAAAGCCAAATGTGCCCACCATGCTGCTTCACTATTCCATGCACAGTAGCCAGCCCAAGCCCGGTTCCTCTACCTAATCCTTTAGTAGTAAAGAATGGCTCAAAAATCATTTTCTGAGTTTCTTTGTCCATGCCATGTCCACTATCGCTAATCGATAGCATTACATAATTGCCCTGCGTGCATCCTTTGTGCTGATTGGCATAATGCTCGTCGAGATAAACATTGTCTGTCTCAACCGTCAAAGTACCACCATTAGGCATTGCATCCTGAGCATTAAGGCAAAGATTCATTATAATTTGCTCAATCTGTCCTTGATCTGCTTCTATAAGCTTTAGATTTGGTTTCAAAACAAATTTTATCTTAATATTTTCTCTAATAGTACGAGTAATTATTGTATAAAACTCATTTAAAATATCATTCATATTGAACTGACGAATTTCTAAAGTTTGTTTTCGAGCAAAAGCTAAAAGCTGCTTTACTAACTCACGAGTACTTATAACCGACTTTACAATCTGCTGCAATCTGTTTCTTCTTGGGTCGGTATCTGGCATCTCAGCCATTAGAATTTCAGAATAGCCCATAATCGGAGTAAGCATATTGTTGAAATCATGAGCAATACCGCCGGCTAAACGCCCTAAAGATTCAATTTTCTGAGCTTGAATAAGCTGTTCTTCAAGTTCTTTTCTTTGTTCTTCAGCTTTCTTTCTATCAGTAATATCTCTTACTATTGCAATCAGTTGGTTTTCGCCAAGATCCATTTTAGTGAGTGATACTTCAGCCAAAAACTCATAGCCGGATTTTGTTTTATGCATCCATTCAAAAAATTGAGCTTTATCAATGAGGGCTGTATTAACTAATATATTTGCTTTCTCTATTGATCTTATCCCATCAGATTGATATTCAGGGGAAAAATCTGAAGGAGTTTTGCCAATTATTTCTTCTTTTGTAGCCCCAAACAATTTCTCGGTAGAAGGATTGATTTCAGAAAAGATACCATCTTTAAGAATAAAAATAGCATCACTTGTGGAATTTACTAAAGTTCTAAATTTTTCTTCGCTATTTTTAACCGCTTCTTCAGCAATTTTTCGTTCAGTAATATCATAGAATACGACAATTGCAGATATAATCTCACCCGAATTATTAGTTATAGGCGAAGCATTAACAAGCAGCCACTTATTTATTTCATATTTAGTTTTTATAACTATTTCGGCATTATGCGTGATTTTGCCGGATTTTATAGCTTTCATTATTGGAAACTCTTCCAAATTTAATGGGCTAAGATCTTTGGGGTCAAACACTCGCCAATCTTTAACAAATTCAACAAATTCTTTATTGATAACATTTTCATAGTGTTGTTGATTAATTTCAAGAGCTGTTCTATTGCAAATAATAATCTTTTCAGTATTTGCATCTATTACGATTATACCAGCAGGAGATTGATGAATTGATATATCCAACAATTGCAAAGCTTTATGCCTTTCTTCTTCAGCT
>JAUQWR010000646.1 GCA_030835065.1 Candidatus Kapaibacterium sp. | reverse complement strand
ATTTCTTCAGTATTATTTTGCTCGACAAAAGCAGCAGTCGGGCATACATTAATACATTGACCGCACTTGATACAAACAGAGTCGTCCATTGGTGCAACAAAAGCAGGAGCAACTATAGTATTAAAACCACGATATAATTGGCTCAAGTTATGTACACCTTGAATTTCGGAGCATACTCTGACGCATCTGCGGCAAAGAATACATTTTTCAGCATCACGAATCACCGATACACTTGAATTTTCGGGTTCGTAATGTTTTCTTTCACCATCGAACAATCTTTCTCTAACGCCTAGTTTATAAGATAGATTTTGAAGTTCGCAATTGCCATCACGCTCGCAAGTAACGCAAGAGCGAGGATGGTTATTAAGTAATAATTCCACCAAATCGCGGCGAGCGCGGCGAATATCGGGAGAATTCGTTTTAATTTTCATACCTTCGGTGAGTGCAGTAGCACAAGCCGGCAGATAGTTTCTCGAACCATCAACTTCCACAACACATATACGGCATGCACCTTCAGTCGATAAGAACGGATGGTAGCACAATCTTGGAATGTGCGCTCCAATCTTATCTGCCGCTTCCATAATAGTAGTACCCTCGAGTACTGAAACCGGCATTTCATCTATTATTGCATTTACATATTTCATTTTTTTATTCTCCTATGAACTATATTTTTTCAATCGCATCAAACTTACATGTGTTGTAACATTCGCCGCACTTAATACAATGCTCTTGCAATATATCATGCGGTTTTTTGTTGAAACCACGAATACATGAAACCGGGCAGCGACGAGCGCAAAGTGTACATCCGGTACATTTTTCGGGTACTATTCTGTATGTTATCAACTGAGTACATCTCTGTGTCGGGCATCGTTTCTCATTAATATGCACTAAGAACTCCTCCCGGAAATTCTTAATAGAGCTTAAAACTGGATTTGGAGCCGACTGGCCTAAGCCGCATAAAGATGTTTTGATGATTGTTTGACCGAGTCTTTGGAGCTTATCAAGATCAGATAATTCGCCTTGTCCGCTTGTAATTCGCTCTAATATTTCTAACATACGGAATGTACCTTCACGGCATGGAAGGCATTTACCGCAAGACTCGTCTTTTGTAAATTCAAGGAAGAATTTTGATGTCGATACAATACAATCAGTTTCGTCGAGTACAATCATACCGCCGGAACCCATCATAGAGCCAATACTTTTTAAAGTTTCGTAATCGACAGGAGTATCGATTTTGTCTAAAGGAATACATCCGCCGGAAGGACCGCCTGTTTGAATAGCCTTTAGTTGTTTTCCATTTGGAATACCACCGCCAATATCAAAAATGATTTCGCGGAGAGTAGTACCCATTGGAACTTCTACCAATCCTGTGTTTTTAATCTTACCGGCTAATGCAAATACTTTTGTACCTTTGCTGCCTTCGGTACCGATTCGTGCAAACCAATCAGAACCATAAAGCAGAATAGCAGGCACATTAGCCCAAGTTTCAACGTTATTGATACAAGTTGGATGACCCCACAAACCTTTATAAGAAGGATATGGAGGGCGAATACGAGGTTGTCCTCTTTTTCCTTCTATTGATAAGATCAGAGCAGTTTCTTCGCCGCAAACAAATGCGCCGGCACCCAATCTGATTTCCAAGTCGAATGAAAAATCAGAACCTAAAATATTATTACCCAACAAATTAGCTTCGCGAGCTTTAACAATAGCATTTTGAATTCTCTCAATAGCTAAAGGATATTCGGCACGAATATATAAGTAACCTTTTGAGGCACCAACTGCATAAGCACCGATAGCCATACCTTCGATAATAGAGAAAGGATCACCTTCGAGTGCCGATCTATCCATAAACGCACCTGGATCGCCTTCGTCTGCATTACAAATCACGTATTTAATCGGATCGTCGCTCATAGTACGGGTATTTTTCCATTTAATACCTGTAGGGAAGCCACCTCCTCCTCTGCCACGAAGACCAGATTTGAGGATTTCGTCGATTACAAAATCGGCATCACCTTTATATAATACTCTTGCTAATGCTTCAAAGCCTTGAGCATGAATATAATCTGTCAAGCTTTCAGGATCGATAATACCGCAA
>JAUQWR010000645.1 GCA_030835065.1 Candidatus Kapaibacterium sp. | reverse complement strand
CCGGATGCTCAAGCTGCAGCACGTTCATATATTCAAACAAGCTATGGTAATGAATATGTGCCTGAGGATATACCAGTATATAGCTCGAAATCATCAAATGTTCAAGATGCTCACGAAGCTGTGCGCCCTACAAGTATGGATTATGCTCCATCTAATATTAAAAAGCATTTGTCTAAAGATGAATATGCATTGTATGAACTTATTTTTAATAGGTTCTTAGCTTCTCAAATGTCGCCTGCAATATTAGATCAGACAACTGTAAATATCGAAAGCGATTCTTTCGTATTTAGAGCAAGCGGCTCAGTAATTGTCTTTAAAGGTTTTCTTGCAATTTATGATGATATTAAAGAAGATAAAGCTGAGCAAAATGAAGCTAAAGAGTCTTCGACAATTTTACCAAAGAATTTAAAGGAAAAACAAGACTTAGACTTAAAGAAAGCCGATTCAAATCAATCATTTACTAAGCCTGCACCTAGATATAATGAAGCATCTTTGGTAAAAGAGCTTGATGAATTGGGAATAGGCAGACCTAGCACTTACGCTCAGATTGTTTCTACTCTTTTAGATCGAAAATATGTAGAGCTGGTTTCTAAAGCCTTTATGCCAAGCGAGCTTGGTGTGGAAGTGAATACAATATTAGTTCAGCATTTCCCTGAAATATTTAATGTTGACTTTACAGCTGAAATGGAAGAAGAGCTTGATTTAGTAGCCGAAGGCACCAAGACATATCTCGATATGTTGAATGACTTCTATAATCCATTTAGCAAATCATTGAAAAATGCTGAAAGCCAAAGCGATAGTAATGCAATAAAATGTGAACTTTGCGGTGGCGAAATGTTGATTAGAGTAAGCCGTAAAGGTAGATTTCTTGGTTGTTCTAATTATCCAGATTGCTCCAATACAAAACCACTTCCAAAAGGCGAAATGGATGCCAAAGAAAAGAAAGAACCGGTGATAGCCGAAGGCGTATTTTGCGATGAATGTGGAAGCCAGATGTTATTGCGCGAAGGTAGATTTGGTAAGTTCTATGGCTGCTCTGCTTATCCAAAATGTAAAGGAATAAAGCAGATAAAATCTGCAATAAAATGCCCTAAATGTAACGAAGGTAATTTGTTGGAAAGATATAGCCCTAAGAGTAAGAAAAAATTCTGGGGATGCTCGAGATATCCTGATTGCGACTATCTTACAAATTATGAACCTCTAATGAAAGACTGTGCAAAATGCGGTAGTAAATATCTGGAAGTAAGATTTAAAAAAGTTGATGATGGATATGAAAAGTATCTTAATTGTCCATCTTGCAAGGAAAAATTTCCTTACGAAGAAAAGAAATAGTATGATTAAAAAAACTTGGGATCTCCCAAGTTTTTTTTTGAGATGACTATTATTAAAAATTATATGCTTAGTAAATCAATATAAGACAATAAATAAATAAAAAATT
>JAUQWR010000644.1 GCA_030835065.1 Candidatus Kapaibacterium sp. | reverse complement strand
AATATTTTCACTCATTTCGACAAATCCAAAACCGCGAGCACGTCCAGTTTCGCGATCAAAAATAACCTTAGCTGAATTTACGTGACCGTATTTTGTGAAAAGTTCACGTAATTCATTATCATCCATTGATGTAGGGATATTCCCAACATAAATATTCATAAAAACTCCAATAAAAAAAATTAAAATCCCGAAAAAAATTAATCAAAGGATGAAATTAGAATAATAAGATATTCTTGACTGCAAAACGTTGCTTAATTATTTCGAATTACAAAGATAATACAAACTAATTTAAAAAACAAATAATTTTATAAATTAAATGTTAATTAGCCCAACTTTCATGTTTTCGCAAGTATAAATTTCTTGTCCATCGACTAATAATCTTCCATCGGCAATGACCATAGTCATCTTAAGATTAATGATTCTTTTAATATCGATAATATATTTAACAACTTTACTAGTTGGCAATACTTCACCAAAAAACTTCAAAGATTCGCAACCTAAAGCTCTGCCTTTGCCTTTATAACCAACATGGTTTAAGAAAAAACCAGTCAACTGCAACAAACCATCTAATCCAAGAGAGCCTGGCATAACAGGATCGTCTTTGAAATGGCAGCCAAAAAACCACAAATCCGGATTTATATCGAGTTCAGCTTCGACTATACCGTGTCCATACTTGCCAGCATTTGCTTCGATTCGAGTAATTCTATCTACCATCAACATACCTGGTAATGGCAATTTACCTGCATCCTGTCCAAAAAATTCACCATTGGCAACTTGGATTATCTCATCAAAATTATATGATGTTTTAATAACAATACCCCAAAAAATAAAAATAATAACCAAATTATTAGTACAAATATACGAATTAATTTTGAAACTCTTTTATTCTAATTGGTTCTTTAAACTTCTTGAACTTCGACATATTTATCAATCTCAACATCATAATATCTGTTAGTTCTTGTCCTTTTCGGATTAAAACAAAATCTTCCTCGTCTCTAAGGTCTTCTTCTAATACCATTCCAATACGTAATTGTTTGAATAATATCGACTTTATAACAAATCCTTTAGATGTATAATTATTCAACACCATCAAGCTTGTCAGAATTTTAGGATCATAATTGAATGATTTTACTTTCATCTGTAGTATTGCATCTGATACCGAAAACCCTCTGTTTAAATAATAATTAAAATCATGCGCTACTTTCAACAATCTTGAAATTAAGGGCAATTCATCAGCTTTCTTATCAGTTATTTTAGAATTCGTACCATCATAATTGAAATATTGATACTTTATTCCATCGGCTATATTTTCGAACCTAGGTATATTTTTTATCAAATTTGCCCCTGTTTCTGGATGTTTTGCATAAATTTCTTTTTCTATATCATCCAAATCTAAGTTTTTATATACTTTTTCAAGTATTTCATTAGGTATAGATACACAACCTATAAAAGAAAGCAGTCCGGCAATTTCATATTCCCATAAATTTTTTAAATTTAATTGATAGGCTATATCACGCATAGTTGTTCTTATTTTTGAAGCTAAATGAAAAGTTTCTGGTGATGTAGCACCCAATATATCCACAAGAATTTTGATTGTACCTTTCAAAGTATTTTCCAACAATTCTTTTTCTGAATTTACTAATCTGAATTGCTCCAGACATTCTTTCATAGAACTTATCAAATCCTCAGTAGAAATTGGTTTTGTTAGAAATCTAAATACACTTCCTTCGTTCACAGATTTTATGGAAGTTTCTAAATCTGCAAATCCAGTAATAATAACCCTAACAGTAAGAGGGCTTACTTTTTTTACAATTGAGAGCAGTTCAACTCCATTCATTTTTGGCATATTATAATCACTGGCAACTACTGCAAAACTAGGATTTACTCTAATATATTGCAAAGCTTCCTCGCCACTGGCAGCAGTAGTAATATTAAAATATTTTCTCAAATTTCTTTGATAGGCACTAATTACATCCAAGTCGTCATCGACTAATAATACTTTATTATTCATAATACTCACCTAATAATATCTCTGCTTTAAAAATATTAGAACTTATCGATATTTCAAATGTTACTGATAATAATTCAGCTGATTTTGTAGATATAGTAAGTCCTAATCCAGAGCCTGAAATTCTATCACCATGATGTGTAAAAAATGGAATGAACAATGAACTAATATCATAATCATCTGGCAAATCAGTCTCATTAATGATGTTTACTAACACTCGATTTGATTGTCTTGAAATTTCAATAATAATTTCATTAGATATTGAAAACTTCAAAGAATTTTCCATCAAATTTCTAAATAAACAGGCAATTAAAAATGAGTTTGATTTCAAATAAGTATTATCCAATAAATCTGATTTCAAAACAATTTCTTTCGAACCTAACAGCTTATATTCATCAATAGTTTCATTTATATAAGAATTAATAAATACTTTTTCTTCGAGATCAAATTTTTCGTTATCCATTTTGCTTAGAAGTATTATCTTATCTAGCTCTGAACTCATCGAATTAATATATTTTCTAATATTATCAATTGTATGAAAGAAATCTTTTTCAGATTTATTATTCCAGAAGTTTTCCATAAGATATGTATTGGTTAGTATTGCTGTCAAAGGATTTTTATATTCTCTAGAAACAGTTCCGGTAAATAAAGAATTAATTTTGAGCTGAAGTTTTTCAAATTCAATCAACTTATAGAATTGACAAGCTTCAGTCAATTGCGACAAAAGATGCTCTGTTGCAATTGGTTTAAGTAAAAACTTAAAAATATTGTTTTCGTTGATCGCTTCTACTACTGTATTAAAATCAGCATGACCAGATAAAATCATTCTAATAGAATGTGGAGATACTTTCTGGGCTTGTTTCAAAAACTCAATACCGTTCATTTTAGGCATTCGAAAATCTGTCAAAATAACTGCAATATCGTTAGTTTTGGCAAGAAATTCAAGAGATGAAAAAGGATTATTAAAAGCTATTACCTCAAAATATTTGCGAAAATTTTGCTGAAAAGTAGCCAATACATCTTCGTCATCATCAACAAATATTACTTTAGACTTTTTCATAAATATCCAATTGGAATATTTTTATAACTAAATTTTTATCTTTTTCTATAATTATATCGAGAAAATCCTTTGGAATATCCAATTCTTGCAACTTTTCTAAACACATATCATAATTCAATTCTGAATTTTGATATCTAAACATAATCAACGATTCATAGTTATGGTTTATATGAATAGCAAGGTTAAGCAAAAAAACATTTATCTTATAATCACCATTGTAATTAATATAAGTATTTTGATAAAAAATTGGTTCAAAAAGTTTGTGAGGCAATCCCCAAAGTGCAGATAAATATGTACCAGCCAAGCAATAATTTATTTTATACATTTCGTTTTCTTTTATAACTCTTTCAAATATTGATAATTCAAAATTATCATAGTAAAATTTGATGTAGTTGTTTAGCCTTAGCATTATTAAATTACCAATATCATGAAGAATTCCGGAAATAAAAATCGATTCGGTATCCTCGTGACTAAGATTAAAGTATTGAGATAATTCTTTTGCAATACAAGCTACTCTAAAAGAATTTCTAGAAATTCGCTTCAAAAACTGACTTGTTTCCTTACTAACATTATTTACATCATACAGTTTAAGGTTGAGAATCAGCGCTTTAATAATATTAATTCCAAGAAACTTAATAGCAGTAGGTATATCTGAAATATTTGTAGACAAACCTATAAAACTGGAATTGACTAATTGTAATATCTTAATAGTAAGTCCCATATCCTGAGAAATCAAAGAAGAAAGCTTTTCATAATCGACATTATTAGAAGCGAGTTCTTTTTCAATTTTCAAATAAATATCTGGCAAAAGTGGCAAATGATTAATTTTATTAATGATAGAAAGTACTTCCCTATTGCCTATCATACTGATAGTTCTAGAAATATCATCAATTAGTTTTACTAATTTTTCTGATTCAATAGGTTTTGTTATATATTGATGTGAATACCCGCTTGTTAATAATGATCTAATGTCATCTTGTTGAGCAGAAAGAAAAATTCTAACAATATGTGGATAATTATCAATTAAATATTTAAAAAGGTAGAAGCCATCTTTATTTGGCATACGCAAATCAGAAATAACAAGATCTGCATCGAATAGTTTTAAGATTTCAATAGCAGAATCAGTATCTTCAACAAATTTGGTTTCCCAAATATTTTTATATTTATACAATGATCTTTCAATAGCTTTTAATACATCAATATCATCATCCACAAATAATATTCTTAATGTATGTTTCATTTGTAATCTCCTATCGGCAAACTAATAATAAATTTTGTACCTTGGTTTACAATCGATTCGACATCAACTCTTCCGCCATGCTTATTAACGATTATATCATGAACAATAGCCAAGCCCTGACCTGTTCCTTTCCCCACCTCCTTAGTAGTAAAAAATGGATCATATATTCTGTCAATAATTTCTGGGTTAATTCCAATTCCATTATCTTCTATACTAATTATAACCTCATTATTTGCAGTTCTTGTGGATATTTTAATCAATCCCTGATGTTCAGAATTCTTCTTCTGCATTTCATAAATTGCGTGTGCAGAATTGACTATCATATTAAGAAACACTTGATTTAATTGATCCAAATAACAATAAACCAATGGCAAATTTCCGTCTAAATCAGTTGTCAATTCAGCTACATATTTCCACTCATTTTTCGAAATAACAGTTGTAACTTCGATACCTTGGTTTATATTAGATAAAGTTTTAGACTTTCCTGATGAATGTGCAAAGGATTTCATTGATAAAACAATTTTCCTTACTCTATCTATCCCAACTAAAGTACGATCTAAAGCTAATGGAACTTCATTAAGTAGATATTCAATATCATGAAATTCTCTATTCTTATTGATAGATTCTTTATAATTAATATCTTGGCAAAACTCGATACCTAGATCTTCGATTACTTTAATATATTTTATAAAAGAATCAAAAGCGTCTTTTAGAAAATGTGTGTTATCTCCAACAAATTGCATAGGAGTATTTATCTCGTGAGCAATACCAGCAGCTAATTGACCAACAGACTCCATTTTTTGAGATAAAGCTATTTGACTTTCAATTTTCTCAATTTTAGTAATATCTTTAATCGAGATTACAATACCGGCAAAATTATTGTTTTCATCAATTATCTTGAAGCTTGCTATTTTTAGTACTCGACGCTTGTTATTCTCATCATAGAAAAAATATTTTGTTTTTACATTTTCGTTATTAAGATTCAAATCAATAAAATCAAAAGGGTTATAACTTATTTTTTCATCAATTTCATTATAAAAGTAAATAAATTCGAAATAATTTTTACCAATAATATCATAAGTTAAATTCAAGATTGAAAGTGCAGCTGTATTAATAAAAGTAATTTGAGATTGTTGATCAATAGTAATTACACCATCTCCAATGCTGCTAAGAATAATTCTAAGTTTCTCTTTTTCGATAGAATTAATTGATTCTATTCTGATTCTTTCTTTCTTTTCTGATAATATTTCATATCCCAAAGCAAAATAGTTAGAAAATTCTTTAAGCAATTTTACATTTTCAGTATTAAATTCATATACTTTATCAGAATATAATAAGATGATTGTATTAATTGAATATACTTTAATTGGCACTACAATTAATGATTCAAAAATCTTCATATCTTGCGATAAAGAACAGCCCGAGCATACTGTATCTTTTTTACATACTTGAATACTATCAGTATTTAAAGCTTCAATTATAGAACAATTTAAATTATTGATTATAAAGTTTTCAAATTTTTGAATCGATTCTCTATTTTCTTTTAAATAAGATGATATTATATTTATTTCAACTTCATCATTAACTTTGATATGAACAGCAAGTTTAAAACCTAAAGTATTGACAGCAATTTCGCAAAAACTAAATCCAAGCTCATTTTCTTCATCAGCATTAAGAAGTGCTAAATAACACTCGCTAAGCATTTTTAGATTCAAGTTTTTGTATAACATTTGAACTTCATGCTTCTTTTTCTCATCAATATTTTCTTTGAATGCAATAAAATATAAAATATTTCCATTCAAATCTTTAATTGATGATACTTTCATCCTTTCCCAATAAATGCTTCCTTGTTTTGTACGGTTTTGTATATCTCCTTCCCATTCTTTTCCATTCTTTATACAATCCCATAATTCTTTATAAACTTTATTATCAGTAAGCCCAGATTTTAATATTCTTGGATTTTTGTTCAATACTTCTTCGGTACTATATCCTGTCAATTCAGTAAATTTTCTATTAACATATATTATGAATCCATTTATATCAGTAATTGTAATAGCATTAGGACTATGCTCAACAGTTTGTGATAATAGTCGCATTTGCATTTCGTTAGATTTTCTTTGTGTTATATCTCTAATAAACACTAAAAGTGTTCTTTCTGTACCTATATAATACTCAGCAAGGTTCCATTCAACAGGAAAAGTTGTTTTATCTTTTTTAATAATTTCTGTTTCAAATATTGAAGACTCTGTAGAAATTTTAAAATATTCAGTAACTTTGATTAGTTCTTCAGTATTAAAAAGAATGTGAAAACCTTTGTCTTTAATTTCATCCTGATTATACTGAGTCATTTTCTCGAATCTTTTATTTACATATACTATTCTCTTATTCATTATACTAACGATACCATCGCTTGCATTATCAATAAGCGTACGATATTTTGCTTCGCTCTCTTTAACAGCCTTTTCAGCTTTTTTTCTATCTCGAATATCGTAAATAACGACAATTATTCTTCTTCTATTATATAATATTATTGGAGAGGCTGAGAGTATGACTTCTATTTTTTCGTTAGTATGAATATTAACTAAAGTTTCTTCGATAGTTTCGACTACTTCACCCATTTCTAATCTATTAATTCTATTATTAGCTAAATCTTTATAGTCGTCGGCAACTATATCTAATATACTTTTGCCAACTAAGGATTGCTCTATGTCATTATTCAATAATAAATTAATAAATGGATTAGAATACTCAATCACTCTGCTATAATAAATAATTATACCAGCATTGATTCGATTAAAAAAATCCAATAAAGTTTGATTTTTTCTTAAGTCTTTTATTTCGGATTCATTTAATTGAAGATTATTATCTTGTTCTGTATTCTCCAATTTACACCCGACTGATTTTGAATAATTTGTATAAAAGGATTAATAAATCCTTTAATACTAAGTAGATTTTATTCTTCCTTTATTGTAAAATATTCAATTATTATTTCTTAATAAGTCTTTTATATATCCAATCCCATGTTCCACTTATTATTATCAGCAAAAACATAAGAGAACTTAATGGAATAACCAATATATAAAAATTACCTATCCAATCAGCAAATATCCTTGCATTATGTATTTCGAACAAATAATTCCATAATGATAGTTTATAATTATCCATTGAAGATTGTGGCATTATATATCTCATTTTACTTTCTGTTCCTGATATTTGCTGAAGTCCCAAATAATGTGTTGAAATGTACTCATTATCATATTCATCTTTAAAATATCCGGTAACCAGATTTTCTGATGGTCTTGATATATTTGTAGAAAAGTTATTGCCTCCATTAATCATATCATACAGCATCAAAGCCTTTTGGTCTATTTTGTATAATCCTGCAAAAGATCCAATATATAAATTGCCATTAGTATCTGATTCAAAAACAGTAGCTCCCATTGCAAAAATAGGTACAGGTATTGCTGCTTCTCTAAATTCAAACAAATTAGATGAATCAGATGTCCATACACCATCTTTAGCATCAATAACAATTCTATTGTTCAATTTATCGATCATAGCATTTCTAATTCGATTATGAAAAAGATTATCTGATAGAATTGAAGGTATCATCTTAGAACTAACCTTACCATCCATAATTACAGCTATAAATGGAGGACGTAAAAACAACCCTGTAAAAGCAATTATAAACAATATCAAAGCAAGCCAAATTCCAAGTTTAAGATGATACTTGTAAAACACTTTAAATATTTTTTTTGAATTATCAGAAACTGAAATCCCTTTTTTCCTCAATTTCCGCTTTCTACCTGGGAAAATCCAAATATAAACAGCCCCAATCGATAAAAATATGATTACTAATCCGGCTGCATCCCAAATCAATTTGCCTGATATGCCCCACAACTCACCATTATGCAGTTCGAAAAACAGTTCTAACAATGTTAAATATTTTTCTTTCTCGGCTTTTTCTAGTTTCTGTAATTTAAAATTATAATTAGTTTTGTCTGAAATAAAGCAATCTGATTCAGAAAAGACATATATTTTATCTTTATATTCAATCAATTTTACAATTCTAAGATCATTATCAGGCAGGTTGATTTTTTTCCAATAGTTTTTACCAAGTTCTAATTCATATAATCCATTGTATGTTCCAGCTAGTAAATATTCTTTTTCATTTTTTTCAATCAGCAAAATAGATTTGGTTTTCCTGTAATATGCTGAACTAGGAAACTCACCCTGCATAAATTCTTTGAAATTATATCCATCATCATTTGAAATAAATACACCTTGATATCCACCAATGAATTTGATATTCTCTTGTTTTTTGGAACTAAGCAAATTTATAAGTGAACTTCTTGACCAATTTTCGACATGATATTGCTCTGGTAATAGAATTTTAGCTACATCAATATTTGAAATCAAATCAGGATGATTTAATAATATTCCAGAAATACTCATCCAAACCAAAAATGCAGCTAAAACAAGCCCAACCCACTTATGTAAAAATTTTGAAATCTTAAAAATCCATTTCATAAAACGCCTTAATCAGATTAATTTATCCGATTACAAATTACAAATTTTATTTATTAAAAGCAAACAAAAAAGCCGGCAAAAGCCGGCTTTTAAACAAATAATTTGAAATAAATTATTTTGTTGCCTTATGCTGAGCATCAACAACAGCAATAGCAGTCATATTCAAAATTTCATCAATTTCAGTATTTCTTTGCAATACGTGAACTGCACGACTCAAACCGAGTAAAACCGGACCAATAAGTCTAGCACCACCGATTTTAGACAATAATTTATAAGTGATATTACCTGAATCCAAGTTAGGGAATATCAAAACATTAGCTCCACCCTTCAAATTGCTGAATGGGAAAATTGTTTCGAGCAATTCAGGAGTAACAGCCATATCAGCTTGCATATCGCCATCGACCATTAATTGTGGGTCGCGTTTGCGAATAATGTCAAGTGCATCGCGCATTTTCTTAGGTGTATCGCCTTTGGCAGAGCCAAAATTGCTATAAGACAATAAAGCAACTTTGGGCACTACATCAAAGTTAGTAGCAAATTCAGCAGTTGCAAGACATATATCAGCTACCGCATCTGCATTTGGATTAACGTTCACAGTTGTATCTGCCAAGAAATATGTTTGGTTTTTATTAGAAATAATATAGCAGCCTGAAACATATTTATATTTTGGATCTTTACCAATTATTTCTAATGCTGGGCGGATTGTATCTGGATAATGAGAAGTAATGCCAGAGATCATACCATCTGCATCGCCCATATGCACCATCATTGAACCGAAATAGTTCAATTGATTTTTCATTTTTTCGATAGCTTCTTTTCTTGTAACACCTTTGCGCTGACGTAGTCTGAAATATTCATCTACATAAGCATCAAATTTTTCGAATTTTTCAGGATCAATAATTTGAATATCATGAATTTCGATACCATTAGCAGCTGCTATTTCATTGATTTTTTCTTCGCAACCCAATAAGATTGGAACAGCAATATGAGAATCTAAAGCTAGTTGAGCAGCTTTAATGATCTTTGGATTGTCGCCTTCAGGAAATACGATAGCTTTAGGTGATGTTTGAGCTTTTTGGAAAATTGGATTCATAATTACCTGAGCTCTACCCATTCTAATATTTAAA
>JAUQWR010000057.1 GCA_030835065.1 Candidatus Kapaibacterium sp. | reverse complement strand
AAAAAGCTGAATACTTGCTTAATAAATTCAAAGAAGAAAGCTTTAAAGTGAGCCATCTTGATTTTATTAGCTTATATGAAGTAAATCTTTTACATGAAATAATAAAAGACAAATTAAACAAAAATAAAAAGCATGATACTGTTTTGGATGGATTATCCGAAAAAGAGCAAGAAATTTTAGAGAAATTTAAGAACAAATCATATTCTGTTACTGAAATTGAGGAATATGCCTCCTGTGGTTTAAAATATTATTACAATAGAGTATTAAGAATTAATCAAGAAAAAGAATTGGAGCTATTCTTTTCGCCTATGGAAATTGGTAATATTTTGCACTCGATACTTAATTATTTCTACAAGAGAGTAGCTAAACTCGAAAATATTGAAGATAAATCTCCAATAAAACTTGATGTCAATAATAAAGATAAATATTATATGCTATTATTAGAAACCGCTGATGAAGTATTAGATAAATATGATTTTGATCATCCGATATTTAATATTGAAAAAGAAAATATAAAAGGAGATTCTAATAATTCTGGTTTACTTTATTATTGGTTAGATAGGGAATTAGAAAGAATTAGTAAAGGATGGACTTTTGCACCTGCATTCTTTGAGTATAATTTTTCGGAAGGCACTCAAAAATATATTTGTTTGGATAACGGACTCAAATTGAAAGGAAAAATTGACAGAATTGAAATTTCAGATGACGGTACTGAATTTATGATTGCTGATTACAAAAACAAAATCAATGATAACAAACATAGTGACAAAGCAATCGAAAAAGGTGAATCATTTCAAATTCCAATCTACTTATTAGCCGCTGAGAAAAGTTTGGTGAATGAATTCGACAAAAATCTGTTTCCCGCTGGTGGAGTATATTATTCAATCAAGCCAGCAAAAAAATCATTTAAATTAGTTGCAGTATATGACGAATTAAAGTCTGTATTGGATGAAAAGTCAGTTAATAATATAAGTAAAAATGAACAGAGAGAAAATTTGGAGAAAATTGCTGCTAACGCAAAATCAATAACAGACAATATTGCACAAGGTGTTTATATTGAGAAGCCTGACAAAAACAAAGCATGTAATTATTGTGAATATAAAAATATATGCAAGTATTATAAGGAATTAATGTAAAATATTTGGCATTATGATTGGGAAAAGTTGATATGAAATTTTAATATATTAGCTAAATTTCTTATATTACATATCTTTACAGGCGCAAGCTGTAAAAAGTATTTGAAAATGATATGTTTAATAAATATAAATAAGTAATATGTCAGGTCATAGTAAATGGGCAAACATTAAGCATCGCAAAGGCAAACAAGATGCAAAAAGAGGAAAAATATTCACTCGATTAGCAAAAGAAATTACTATCTCAGCTAGAGAAAGTGGCGGCGATATTGATGCTAATCCAAGATTGAGATTGGCTGTGCAAAATGCTCGTGCAGTCAATATGCCTTCTGATAATATTCAAAGAGCCATCAAAAAAGGTACTGGCGAGCTCGAAGGTGCAAGCTACGAAGAAATCCGTTACGAAGGTTATGCTCCATGCGGAGTTGCTGTGATTGTAGAAACTGCTACCGACAACAAAAATCGTACAGTTTCTGAAATTAGAGCCATGATGGGCAAATTGGGCGGCAATATGGGCGAAACCAATTCTGTTGCTTGGAATTTTGATCGTAAAGGTGTTATTACTATTGCTACTAAAGGCAAGACCGAAGAAGAACTTCTTGATGTGGTTTTAGATTCTGGTGCAGAAGATTTAGAATATGATGAAGAAAACTCTAGAGTAATCTGCCAGATGGAAGACTTTGGTATCGTTAGTAAATATTTTGATTCTAATGGCTTTGAAGTTACTGAAGCAAAATTGGAATATATTCCTAAGCAAACTGTTGAAATTAAAGATGTTGCTGATGCTCAAAAAGTAATGAAATTTGTTGAAAATATCGAAGATCATGAAGATGTTCAAAATGTATTTTCTAATTTTGACATCGATGATTCTATTGCTGATAAAATTGATATGTAAATAGGAATACTATCTATGATAGTACTTGGGATAGATCCCGGTTCAGTTGTTTGCGGTTATGGCGTCGTTCGTAAGGATGGCGCCAAACTTCATTTTATTGAATATGGAGTGATAGAAGCAAAAAAGAAAACTGTCGATTTTAACTTAAGGCTTAAGGAAATTTACTCAAGGCTGAGTGCAGTTGTTGATAGAAATAAACCTGATATTGCTGTATTTGAACAAACTTTTTTCTCCAATAATGTTCAATCATTGATAAAATTATCGCATGCGAGATCTGCTGCGATGCTTGCAGTCTTGATGAAAGATGTTGAGATTGCCGAATATTCGGCACGTGAAGTTAAAAAAGCTGTAACAGGCAGAGGTGCTGCCGGCAAAGAACAAGTACAATACATGGTCAAAAACCTTTTAGGAATAGAAGAAGACCATAAATTTTATGATGCTACTGATGCTTTAGCTGTTGCGATTTGCCACATATTAAAATCAAATATACCCACAAAAAGCTCAAAATCTTGGGCTGATTATATCAAACAAAATCCAGATAAAGTAATTAAATAGATTTTTCGTGAACCATTTTTCCAATTTATGTGTCATTAGTATAATGTGAATTCGAATTTATACATTGATTTCAGGCGTATTATGAAGTATTTATTATATTTTCTTATATCATTTAGTGTTGCACTATTTGCAATTACGTCTTTATTTGCTCAAGGCAACTTACAATATTCAACATCGCAAATAAACACAGGAATCAAAATTTCTAAGAATGCAAATATTATACAATCAGATACAAGTTGTGTATTTGCCGTTACTGATTATAATAACAATTCATGTTTGAAATTAGACTTAAAGAATAATACATTAGAAAAAGTATGGGATTTGAAAGAATATAATAATTCAAATGTATATTCTTATGTTGTTAGTTCTGATTTTAAAAGAATCGCAGTTGCGGTTTTAAATAATAAAACAATTTATTTAGTAATATATGATTTGAAATCAAAGGATACGGTACTAAAAATTCCATGTTTAGTACTTGATAAAGAGCAAGCATCAATTAAAGTATATTTCCAAAATTTTAACGATAAATTTATCAATTTGTATGCAAGCTATATTTATTCAAATTATGGGTTTACAAAAAATACACATCAATTATATTCATTCGTTCAAAATAAACTAATAATAAATGATTTTATAGATGATTTTGTTTTGTATTCATCACCTAATAATAGGTACATTTATTATAATTCATTGTTTGTTTCTCATGTAATTCATCAGGAAGCGACAGTATCTAGAAATGAAGTATATAGTGTTTATGATTTAGTGTCAGATTCTCTACTTTTTAGAACAAACTCTTACGAAGAATCTACTAGTCAAAAAAGTAAGTTACGTAATAATTGTTCTAATGCCTTATTTGACCAAGAAGATTGCTTCAATATAATAAGAATTAATAAAGAAGAATATAAGAAAAATACTTTATATAATCTTGAAATTTCAGGTGAAATACAAAACAATAAAGATACTATTCATGAAAATGAATATTGGTTTAGCAATAAAATTAAATCTATTAATGATAGATATGTAAAAATATTAAATAGCGGGCTCAAGAATGTTTATTTCCTGAATTCATCTGAAGAACCTTATCAAAATGGTTTAATGGCTATTGTTTATCCAACCTGGGATACTCTTTTTTCTATGAATACAAATGCTGATATAATAAATTCCGTTTTCTTTATCGATGATTCTACCTTGATGAGTAATTATAAAGGAGAAATTCTTCTGAATAGGTGGGATAGCAAATCTATCCGAAACTATTGTAAAATCAGTAAGGATAAAAAAATTGCTTTTGTAAATGAAAAAGTGAAAATCTTTGCAGTATCAAGTATAGTTCCAGATTCTATCCATTGGGAACTTAGTGATGGTATTCAAGAATATGGTAATATGAAACAAATTTCTTTTTCAAATATTGGTCTTAAAGAAATAAAAGTAAAACTATTCTTCCCTAATAATTTAACATTGATTGCCCGAGATTCTATATTAATCATTGACTCAGTCAGAATTGCAGCAAAACTAGATTATTGTGATGATTTTGCTCCCGCTACGGTCAGAGCTAGTGCTAAGGTAATTGGTCCACATGATAGTACATATTGTGAATTGTATTTTAATGATAATTTGTCTAAGATAATATCAGCTGAATCAATCAATTTGCAAGGTATAGAAAAAGGTATATATAAACTTGTATTTAAAACTTGGCATCTCGGACAAATGTACAGTGATGAATTAAAATTTATTATAAGCAGTAGAGATACAATAAATAAAGTAAGTCATTATTGGGAATTACCACAATATACTCTTGAACTATACGAAAATGACGATACTTATTATTATGATGCTATCAAAAGCTGCTTTAGAATGAATGAAAATTATTACTTTGTATATACTAATATTAATTCTTTTTATGAGCAAAATAATACAATTATTGCTACTGATAGATTTGGATTTATGAAGAAAAAGGATATTTTCTATAGTGACGATCCTAGTTCAAATTTTCCTTTATTAAATGATTCTGTAATTGTTTATGGCGGAAGAGATTCTAACAACAAATCAGTTATGAAATTTATTAATATTAATTCAATGAGCAACTTAGTGGATGATAGTACAGCTCAAAATAATGTAATTAAAGATGCTGATTGTTTGAATTATAATCGTACAATAGTCTATATTGATTTAATGAAAAATTTAGTAGTAAAGAATGGAGAGAAATTTAAATCTGTTTATATTGATGATTACAATGATGAGCATACTTATAATAAAATTTTCAATTATAGATTTTTCCCTTTAAAAAAACAAACAATTATTAAATCTCTAAGCAACGGAATATTGTTGTTATATCCGAGTAGTTCTGGCAAAATGGTATTATCATATTTCAATTATGACCTTAATTTGATTTGGAAGAAAAATTTTAATTTAAGCAGTGAAAACTATTTCGATATAAAGGTTTCTGATACAACAGTTTATTTGTTATCTTCAAATAATGGATATTATTTACAATCGCTTGATATCTCTACAGCTGATACTGTTTTTACAAGTATTAATCAAGATATAAAAAGTACTTTTTCTTTGCGATCACTATATTTGTTGAATAATTGTATTCTTATGTTTGGAGTAGATCAAGGCAATGCCATATGTACAATTTTTGATTATAAAGGTAATCGCTTAAAGTCGAATTTAATTACGATAGGTAATAAAGCAATACATTCAGTTTTTGAGTTAGG
>JAUQWR010000643.1 GCA_030835065.1 Candidatus Kapaibacterium sp. | reverse complement strand
ATATAAAATAAATTAAATTTTCTTCTGTTTCGTTTTTTAACGAAATAATAATTACTTTTGGAGGCTCATGCACGTTATTACGATTTTTGATTTTTGATTTGATAAGGTTATGTTAATAAAAGATAGAGCGGAATTTATTTTGAGCAGCTTTGCAATTTCAATGCTGCTTATTGTTGTTTCCTCAAATACTTATGCACAAAATGTTATTCTAAAAGTCGAAAGCAAGCAAACTTCGAAAAAGCCATACCCTATTAAAAAATCTACAAATTATACTTCTTTCGAAGATGCATTGAATGATGCTCCCAGGCTTACTCGCCTTTCTTTGCAAAATTTAAGAATCAATAATATACCTTCATTTATAAATCAATTTACTAATCTTGAATATTTAGATTTAAGTCTTAATTCTATTACTAGCCTTCCTAAAGAAATTACTGAATTGAGAAAACTTAAAGAACTTAAGTTAAATAACAACAAATTTATAAGTTTCCCAAAAGAAATATACTCGATGATTTCTTTAGAAGTTATTGATTTATCAAGCAATAAAATTATTTCTATAAATAAATCATTATCTTCATTATTTAATTTGAGGGTACTCAATGTATCATTTAATAAATTAAATTCTTTACCATCAGGTTTGGATAAAATTGAAGGTTTGCGAGAGTTATATCTTTCAAGCAATCATATTGGAAATTGTAATTTTTCTTCTCTACCATCATCTTTAGAAGTTTTAGACTTAAGCTCGAATAAAATTTCGGCTTTGGGCAATGAAATTTCTAAATTACAATATCTCAAAAAGTTAAATCTAGCCAATAATAATTTAAGAGCACTTCCAAAAGAAATTGGCAAGCTCGGCAATCTTAATATATTGGAACTACAAAATAACGAATTGACAGCTCTACCAGACGATTTTTGTTTGCTTCATTCTCTCAATAATTTGAACATAGGTGCTAATAAATTTAATGATTTACCTGATTGCGTTTCCAGATTGAGTAATATAAATATTTTAAGCATTGGATATACTAAAAATGCTAAAATTCCTGAGCAGATTTTTTCTATTAAAAGTATGATTTCCCTTGATATTAGTGGTAATAAACTTACCGACATTCCTAATCAAATATCAAGCCTTTACAGATTGAATAACATCACTGCCCATTCAAATGAATTCCCGGTATTTCCTGTTCCACTATTCAATCTTTACGGGCTTAAATACATCGATTTATCGAATAATAAAATCAAGCATATTCATAATGATATTAAAAATCTAAGATTTTTAAATATTTTGAATTTAAATCAAAATGCTATCTCTTACCTACCTGATGAAATGTTTTATTTGAAAAACTGTAAGATTATTATGCTCGAAGAAAATAATCTTAAATATCTTCCGCAAAATATTCAACATGCTACTGCACTCAAAGTGCTCAACCTTAGAGAAAATCCTATTCCTGATTATGAAAAGGAAAGAATCAAAAGGCTTTTACCTATTGTGAGACTTACTTTCTAAAATTTTATATCATTTAAAATAACTTATTTTATTTTAATTCGTCAATCTTGTTTTATTATTGGCAAAAGAAAGATTATGCGCGGCGATAGTTTTGGCACAGAATATAAACCTATAGATTATAAGTTACTTAAAAAATTATTCGTATTTTTGAAGCCTTACAGCAAATATGTCTGGTTGGCTTTGATTATTACAGTCATTTCTTCTGCTCTCGGTCCAATTCGACCATTATTAGCAAAAATTACAATCGATAAATACATTGCATTGCACGATTGGAATGGATTACTAATGATGATTGGATTAATATTTGGATTGCTTATGATTCATGGTGCTATCCAATTTTTTATGACTTATCTTATGCAATGGGTTGGTCAAAAAGTTTTATATGATATAAGAATTAAGCTATTCGATCATATAAATAGCATGAATATGTCATTTTTTGATAAAAATCCCGTAGGCAGATTAGTTACAAGAGTTACTAATGATGTAGAAGGATTAAATCAATTATTTTCGCAAGGCGTAGTAATGATTATTGCCGATATTCTATTAATAATGTGGATTATCGGTTTTATGTTTTATATTAATTGGGAACTAAGTATTCTTACTTTATCAATACTTCCATTGCTATTAATTGTTACTACTGTGTTTAGAAAAAAAGTCAGAGTTCTTTTTAGAGATTTGCGACTAGAACTTGCAAAAATGAACTCCTTTTTAAATGAATTTATAAGTGGTATAAGTACAGTAAAATTATTTACTCAAGAAAAAAAGCAAAATGAAATCTTTGATATTTCTAATGATAAGACAAAAGTATTGAACGTAAAGACAGTATTTTACTACGCAGTGTTTTTCCCGGTAATTGAACTATTAAGTGCCATAGCACTTGCAATAGTTATTTGGTGGGCTGGCGGAAATATAATGTCTGGATTGATGACTATTGGTACATTAGTCGCATTTCTTCAATATGCAGAAATGTTTTTTAGACCAGTAAGAGACCTATCTGAAAAATATACAACATTGCAAGGCGCAATGGCATCTGCCGAAAGAATTTATGAATTGCTCGATACCCAAGATTACTTCGATAAAAGCGATGGCTCAATTGTAAAAGAAAAATTAGAATCTACTATTGAAATTAAAAATCTTTCTTTTGCATACACCGAAGATAAACCAGTATTGAAAAATGTCAATTTGACAATAAAAAAGGGTGAAAAAATTGCAATTGTAGGTGCTACTGGTTCAGGCAAAACAACATTAATAAGCTTATTACTTGGTTTTTATGAATATAATCAAGGCGATATTTTGATTGATGGAGTCAGTTTGCGCGATATTTCAAGAGATTCTTTAAGAAAAATGATATCTCCGGTGATGCAGGATGTATTTTTATTTTCCAGATCTATTGAAGATAATATTTCACTTGGCGACAAAAAAATTGATTCTGAAATAATAAAAAAATCTGCTGTAGCTTTGGGTGCAGATTCATTTATCGAAAATCTTAACCAAGGTTATAAAACATTAGTAAACGAACGTGGCTCGACTTTATCAGCAGGGCAAAGACAATTAATTTCGTTTTGTAGAGCTTTTGCTGCCAATCCAGAAATATTAATTCTAGATGAAGCTACTTCAAATATTGATACAGAAACTGAAAATATGATAAATGATTCTTTAAATAAATTGTTGTCCGGACGTACCTCAATTATTATTGCCCATAGATTATCAACTGTAAAAAAAGCAGACAAAATTGTTGTATTCCATCATGGAGAAATAAGAGAACAAGGCACTCACGAAGAGCTATTGTCTATGAATGGAATTTATGCAAGGCTTCATAAACTTCATTATAGAGATGAAATTTCAAAATCTGCTTAATATTACTATTTTATTTTAGATAATAATATTAATTTGCATTTTTTGAATGTTTAATTGAGGTTAAGGAATGAAGATGAAATTATTTGCAGGTGTAGGGCTAGTTTGTTCAATCTTTATGAGTTCGATTAATATGGATGCTCAAAGCTTACCAAAAAGATCAGATATAGCTGATAAATATAAATGGAATTTGAATGATATATATAGCAACGAAGATCTTTGGGAAAAAGATTATGCTAAAGTACTCGAAACATCAAAAAAATTCCCTCAATTTAAAGGCACTCTATCAAAATCTGCTAAAGATTTTTACAAAGTTGTAGATGCATATTATAGCAACGAAAAAATTGCTGTTAGACTATTTTTCTATTCATCTATGATAAGAGATTTAGACTTAAATGATGGCAAATATCAAGGATTATTCGATCGTACTCAAAAATTATTCAGCGAAGTAAATGCTAATGCATCATTCTTTCTTCCTGAATTGATGGCTATACCGGACGAAACAATAAAAAAATTCATTGCTGAAGAATCTAAGTTGAAACAATACGAGCATAGAATAAACGAAATGCGCAGAATGAAAAAATATACTTTATCTGCCGATCAAGAAAAAATGCTTGCACAGCTCTCTCCTGTTTTTGATATCCCAGAATCAACTTATGGAATATTAAACGATGCAGAGCTACCATTTCCAACTGTAAAAGGCAGCAAAGGCGAAGACGTTAAGATTTCGCATGGCAGATATCGTGCTGCACTATTTTCCGAAGATAGAGAATATAGAAAAACAATTTACAAAGGTACATACGAACCATATAATGCTTTGAAAGGTACTTTTGCATCATTATATAATGGAAGAGTAAAGCAAAGATTGGCAACTGCTGAAATCAGAGGCTATAAGTCTGCTCGCGAAGGTTATTTATATGCCGATAATATTCCTGTCGAAGTATATGATAATTTAATAAAAACTACAAGAGATAATATCAAGATATTGCATCGTTGGGCAAATCTTAAAAAGCGTGCACTTAAGCTTGATGAATTGCACCCTTATGATACATACACATCATTAGTTCCTGGCTTCAACAAAGAATATACTTTCGATGAAGCAAAAGCTATTTGCCTTGAAGCTTTAAAACCATTGGGTGAAGAATATCAAGAAGCATTGAAAAAATGCTTCGATAACCGTTGGATCGATGTTTACGAAACTGATGGAAAACGCAGTGGTGCTTATTCTAATGGCTGTGGATGTGGAGTACACCCATATATCTTGCTTAATTGGAACAATACCATGGATGATCTATTCACATTAGCTCATGAATTAGGTCATAACATGCATTCATTTTTCACTGAAAAAACTCAACCATACCACTATGCAAATTATTCTACATTTGTGGCTGAAGTTGCTTCTACAACAAATGAAGCTCTATTGCTCGATTATTTAATTAAAAATGCAAAAAATCCTGCAGAAAAATTATCCTTAATCGAAAAGTTTTTGTTAAATGCTCAACAAACATTTTTCCGCCAAACCAGATTTGCTGATTTTGAAATGCAAACTCACGATAAAGCTCAAAAAGGCGAAATTTTGAATGCAGACCAATTGACTAAACTTTTTGGCGATATGTATCAGTTCTATTGGGGTCCTGATATGGTTACTGACTACGAAGAAGGATTATCATGGGCAAGAATCCCTCACTTATATAAATACAACTTCTATGTATTCCAATATTCAACAGGATTTGCTGCTGCTCAAGCACTTTCGCAACAAATTATCGAAGAAGGCAAACCTGCAATTAAAAGATATTTGGGTTTCTTGGAATCAGGTAGCTCTGTCTATCCAATTGACGTTCTTAAAAAAGCTGGCGTTGATATGTCTCGTCCAGAACCAATAAACAAAACTTTAGACAAAATGAATAAATATATGGATGAATTAGAATTATTATTAGGATTGAAAAAATAATTATTTCCTTGATTTATAACAAAAAAGCTGTCTTTCTCGACAGCTTTTTTCATTTTAATTCAAAAATATTCCATTTTTTAAATTTTTTTTGTAACATAACAAATGTTCATGTATTACTATTAATGGGTCTATACATACAGAGGGTTATTTAAAACACATCTCTTCGTTTTTTATAACCTCTGTATTTTTTTTTTATACTCATAAATTGTTATATTTCTAATATTACATTAATAATTTGGAGTAAAAAAATGTCTGACAATTCAAAATTTTATTTTTCACATCGAAAATTCAACTCTATAGAATTATGGAAAGATGTGAGCATTGAAGATTGGAACGATCCTTTGTGGCAAAGAAAGAACTCAATTAAAAGTGTTGAGCAGCTATCAAAAATTATTAAACTTTCTGATTATCAAAAGAAAGAAATTAAAAGAACCATCGATGTTTTAGCAAGTCAAGGTAAAGCTCCTTTAAGAATAACCCCCTTTTATGCTTCATTAATACACGAAAATCCTTTTGAATTAAAAGATAAAAACAATCAAAAACAAAATAAAAAAATTGATCCTATCTTTTGGCAATCTGTACCCACACCAGCCAATTTAATGTTTTCCGATTCTGGTCCCGAAGCTTCAATGGATGAACCAAATAGGAGTTTTGGTTCTGCATATCAACGTTATCCAAATAGAGTGGCATTGCTTGTGGCTACAAATACAAGTTGTGCTTCATATTGTAATCATTGCCAAAGAGCTAAATCTTTAGATTCAACTATTAATGTTAGTCTTGATGATATTAAGAAAGGTATATTTTATATTAAACTAAACAAGAATATAAATGAAGTGCTTGTCACAGGTGGTGATCCATTAATGATGAAATTGGATATTCTACAATTCATTTTGGAAGAATTAAGTAAAATTGAACATATAAGGGTAATAAGAATAGCTAGTCGTGTTCCTGTTGTTTTGCCGATGGCAATTAATAAAGATTTGCTTCATATGATAAAAGAGTCTTCAAATAAACACACAAATGGAATAAGAAAGTATGTTTATTTCATGACTCACATAAACCATTATAATGAAATAACTGAAGAATTGGCAGATGCGGCAAAATTAATAAATGATTTTGGATTTACTATTAGAAACCAAACAGTTCTTTTAAATCATATAAATGACAACTTTCAGATACTAGCAGAAACATTCAGGAGAATGTTTTGGATAGGAATTCATCCATATTATTTATTACAGTGCCACAAAGAAAAAGGAATTCTACATTTTATTACTCCGATTCAGATTGGCAAAATATATATGAAACATCTTCAAGGTTGGATTTCTGGCATTACTATTCCTCGTTATGCAGTAAATATTGAAGGTGGTGGTGGAAAAGTATTATTGATGCCTTCTGGGCATGATACTATGAATGCTGGTGTCGATTTAGATAAAGAAATTTCTCCTAGTGCTGCTAATGTTAAAACCTGGGACAGCAGATTGATTCATAAGTACGAAGCTCTAGGAAGAACTACTTTAGATGAATATGAATCTTCTGTTGAATTAATGGATAAATTTTTTGATAGAAAAGGAGTTTTTCTTCCAAGACTTATTATTATTGATAATGACGGTAATTACATTGGTACTAGTAATCGATCTAAACTTCCGCTCTTCAATAATTCAAAAAAAGCAAGAATCTTAGGTTATTCAATTTTTAATGATATGCCTATTACAAATCCGAACGAACTTAAAAATTTACTATTAGATGAATACGAAAAATCAAAATTTTAATTTTATTGAATTATTTTGTTTTGAAAATATTCTAAAATAATTATTAATTAATATGATTATGGGGTTATCAATCATTTTCTTGAGAGATAACCCCTATAATATTATATTTTTATAAATTTCAAAATATTATTTTTATACTTGACATAATAAACACCTGAAATAAAATCACTTACATCGATTTTTATTAATTCTTGCATTTCAATTTGTTCTAATTTCATTTTAGCTCCATAAAAATTATAAATTTCCAAAATCTCACTTTTATCGGTTTTTGAGAAATTTTGAATAATAATATAATTAATTGCCGGATTTGGAAATAATACAAGTTCTTTAGATTGTTTCACAATATCATCAGCCGATTCAACAATGAAATTATCGAGTCTGGCTCTATACACTTTGTTTGTAGTTGCATAAATATAAGTACTATCATAATCAATATTTAAAATAGTAAATTCTTGAAGTCCTTCATTAATTTTTTTCCAAGATTTTCCTCTATCTAAAGATACAAAAATTCCTGCATTATCACTTGCGGCAAACAAGCATCCATTAGCAAATCTTATTAGATTTATTTTGACTTTGTTTGGAATACCTTCGGAACATTTTATCCAAGTATCTGCTTTATCTTCGGAATAATAAATACCATTATTAGTACCTAAGAATAATTTATCATTACTATAATTGAAACAAATAGGTACTAAATCATATGGTTTAGATCTACGGTTCCAAGTTTGTCCATTATCTGTAGATAAAAATATCGCATAAACATTATTCAGAAAAATACCATTATCGGTTTCAATTAAATCTACAATTTGAAGGCTATCATTCAATCCAGTATTTCTTTTAGTCCAATGAAAGCCATGATCAAAGCTAATATAGACACCTTGACCATCCGAACCAATCATCAAACAAGTGTCTGTAACGAGGATGGTATTTATCTTAAAATCTTGCAGACCACTACTTCTATTTTTCCAAGTTTTGCCACTATCAGAAGAAACATAGAAATTATCTTCCAAAGTGCCAGCAAATAGCAATGAATCTTTAGATTTTAAACATGAAATATACTTTTTGCTCAGGCTGGAATTACTAAGATTCCATCTTGTTCCACTATCAGTAGATATCCAAATTCCGTTCGATTCAGTTCCGGCATAGAGATTTCCTTTATAGCATGCAAAAGAATTCAGATAATAAGCATTTGTATTCATTGAATTATTGCGCCATATACTTTGTACAGCATCTACAAATGTTTTACTTGAATCTTCGCTCAGAAATAAACCATTACTATTAGTACCAATAAATAATTTATCATTATCAATTAAAACTGCAGATAAAAAGTATTTTTCATTAAAAAGATGATCAATATCAATCCAATCCTTACCCATATTATAAGAAAGCATATAACCTTTAAATTGGGACCTTATAAAATATACTCCTGAAGATATTTTGAAATGTAATACATCATCATCTTTTGTTAAATGTTTAAAATTATAAATATTCCAAGTTTCAGCCTGATCTACTGAATAATAATATGTTTCATTGGCTTTTATAATAATAGTATCGACACTAATACCAACAAATTCGAGTTTTTTACTTTTTAAATTATCTGGTTTTGATTGCCAAGTCACTCCATTATCAATAGAAGTAAAAACACCCGAGCTATAAGTAACCAAATACAATTTATTTTTAAATTTAAAAGTATTATTCATTGATGCATTTTTAGAAAATCCGGTTTCGTATTTGACAAAAGTTTCTCCAAAATCATAAGAATAATACAAACCTGTGCTTGTACATATTATCAAGTTGGAATCAACAAATTCAATATGCTTAACTCTAG
>JAUQWR010000642.1 GCA_030835065.1 Candidatus Kapaibacterium sp. | reverse complement strand
TGGCTATACTGTATTCAATATAGCCAATTAGCAAATACAATTCTAAAAGTTATTTATTTAGATTTTGAATATGATGAGCGATTTTTTCTTCCATAAGTTCATGGACTTGTTCGTGAACTTCGCCTCTAATCATTAAATTCAATTGTGGGCAATATGATGCATAGTCTGATTCACCTCTTTTGCGGATTAATATTTCATAATCGCCGCGATTAGTGGACTCGCTTATTCTTCCAGCCATATTTCTCTCAAAATTATGTTCTACAAAAAGTTTAAAGACTATTTTTGTTAAAAATAATTTTTAAGTAGTCAAAAATGAAAGTATTTTTGTAGCTAATATGAAATTAAAGAAACAAATATCGCGTTTGATTAGATTAAAACCAAAGCTTGCTTTGGCAAAAATTTATTCAAAATTGAATTCAAAAAAGAGAAGGCAAAGTTTTTTGACTTATATCAATAGCAATCCTACTTTTTTGAATGATATTTATAATATCAATATCAAATCTAATTTTTTTGCTGATTTTATTGATTTTGACTACGTCAATATTAATATTAAAAGTTTTAGAGAATATACTGATAATGTTTTGAATCATAGGCTTAGTATTCTCGGATCTGAAACTAATGAACTGAATTATAGAGACAAAAGAGAAAAAATCGAGCACATCGATAATTCTTCAATATCTGAACAATTGAATCAATTATTGCCAGAGAATTATACTTTTATTGATTGGCAAAAAGAGCTAAATACTGGATTTCGGTGGTCTGTAAATACTGAATCGATAAGAATAAGTTATGGAAAAAATGATTCTAACGATATTAAATCTGTATGGGAGATTGGGAGGCTTCAGTTTCTGATTCCTGTTGCATTGTATTATAAAGCAACAAATGATGAAAGAATTAAACAAGAAGTATTGAATATATTAGTAGATTTCATAGCCAATAATCCTCCGCATTTTGGAGTAAATTGGATGAATTCTATGGATGTAGGTATCAGATTAGTAAATATTTTAGCATTATTGAGCATAATCGGTCATGATTCAATTAATTCTAAAGTCCAAGAAGTTTTAAAGGATTCAATTTATTGCCATATAAAATATTTGGAAGAGTATCCTGAGTGGTCCGATGGCATGAGAGCCAATCATTATTTGGCTTGTATTAGTTCATTGCTTATATCTTCATTATATATTGAAAATAAGAATAATTTTTACATTGCCATAAATGAATTGCTTAACGAAATTGATTATCAATTCTATGCAAATGGTGGATATTTTGAAGGCTCAAGTTCTTATCATCGATTTGCATGCGATATGCTTATCTGGGCGATACTTGTCTTGCAAAAGTCCATTGAAGAGCAAATACGATGTCCTCAAACGCTTAATTATGCAGGAAGGAAACTAAAAATCCACTCACTGCTAAAAGAACCTTTGCCACATAATAAACTTATTGAATATTTGAATCAGAAATTGCTAGTTCAATTTTCATTTTTAAGAATGATTGCACAAGACAAAACCACAGCTATGGTAGGTGATTCAGATTCAGGCTTCTTTTTGAAAATGAAACCTGATTTTATAAAGTTTAATGAGCGTATATTCCAAAATCCTGATTCTTGTATTGAAATTATACAATTATTCGAATCATATTTTAAAAAAGTTGAGATAAATAATCATTACCAAGAATTTGGACTTACAAAATTAGAAAATGGTTTGACAGATTTGTATTTTAGATTTGGCAAACTAGGGCAATACGGCAAAGGTGGGCATGATCATTGCGATAGGTTGTCTATATTATTATTCAAGAATAATGTTCCATTTGTAGTAGAATCAGGCACATTCAATTACACAGCACATCACGAAGAAAGAAATTATTATAGGTCTTCTGCAGCTCACAATATTCTTTTATATAAAGATATTGAGCAATTTGATAGATATTCAGACGATAAAGACGATTTGTTTTGGTTGGAAGGTGATAAAGCCAAATCTCGTATTAAGAAATTCGATAAGTCGATAGTCGAGGCTTCGCATTGGAGTTATACTTCTGAATGTAGTAGAGCTATTCAAATTAGTGAAGATAAATATATTATAAAAGATACTTTGGATCTAGATGGCGAAAAATCTATAATCTTACACTTGCATCCGGAAATAAAAATTAATTCAGATTCAGAATATATAGAATTATGTAATAAGTCTGAAAAAATTTGGATAAATGTATTTGATATGGATTATAAGATAGAAGAATATTTTTATTCACCATTTTATGGTATAAAACAAAAATCCAAAAAAATAGTTATTAAAAGTTCAAAAAATGAAATAAATTGGGAAATTGTTATTAACAAGTAGGATTAAATTGAATTTATTAGATAAATATATAGTAAAGAATTTTCTAAATACATTATTCTTTTCGATAATTGCTCTTTGCACAATATTTTTGATAGTCGATTTGATGGAAAATCTTGATGAGTTTTTGGATAGACAAGTCAAATTTCCAATAATTGTAGAGTATTACATAAGTTTTTTCCCTGATATATTGAAAGTACTTACTCCGGTAGCGGTACTAATATCTACATTATTTTCAATAGGCAAACTATCGAATAACAATGAAATAACAGCAATGAAATCAGGTGGCTTAAGTTTATATAGGCTTATGTTGCCTTTAGTAATTATAAGCTTGTTGCTTAGTGCCGGGCAATTGTATTTCAATGGATGG
>JAUQWR010000641.1 GCA_030835065.1 Candidatus Kapaibacterium sp. | reverse complement strand
TGGCTCGCGAAAAGTTGTTATTAGTATTATTGGCGAGTAATTCGTCTCTCAATTTTTGTTTTGGTATAGAGGTATTAGTGTATGAATAAATTGGCAGTTGTATTGATTAGTGGTGGTATGGATTCTGCTGTTTGTGCCGGAATTGCTGTAGAGCAATCTTATGAAATTGCTGCATTACATCTTAATTATGGTCAGAGGACTGAATCGAGAGAACTTAAGGCTTTTAATGATATTTGCGATTATTATAACGTAAGTAAAAGATTGATTGTGGATGTAAGCTTTTTAGCTCAAATTGGTGGATCTAGCCTTACTGATAAAAATATTGACGTACCTGAAGCTAATCTTGGATCTGATGAAATTCCAAATTCGTATGTTCCATTTAGAAATGCTAATATTTTGGCTATTGCCACTAGTTGGGCTGAAGTGATTAAAGCTGATGCTCTTTTTATTGGTGCTATGGAAGGCGACTCCAGCGGCTATCCTGATTGTAGAAGAGTCTTCTTTGATGCTTTCGAAAAAACAATTGATGAAGGAACTAAACCTGAAACTAAAATAAAAATTATAACTCCTCTTATTAATAGTACTAAGGCAGAAATTATTAAATTGGGTGCTGAAATCAAAGTACCACTTCATTTGTCCTGGAGCTGCTATCGTGAGAGCGAAATTGCTTGTGGCACTTGCGAGTCTTGCGCTTTGAGGCTCCGTGGTTTTAATGCAGCAGGCATTGAGGATGAAATCCCATATAAAGTAAAACCTGAATATAAATATTAAAAAATCTCAAAAAAAAATTTCAAAAATTTGAAAAAATCTTACAAGGCGTCACCCTGTGGCGTCTTGCGTGTTATATTGCTTCTTTGAATTTATACAAATTTTATGGAGCTTATATGAAAAAGATTTTTTTGTTGGTTGTATTATTAGTAGTTGCAGTGTCCTGCAAGACTTATTACCAAACCTATCAAGCAGAAATTGGCAGATCCACAAAAAGCGAGAATGTAAGTTCTCTTATTAAGATAATACCGGATGAAGGAAGAAAATATACACCAATTGCAGTTGGTTATGTTATTGAGAAAATAGGAGATTCTAGCTCTGCTCGGGTACTTTTACTTAAAAAGAGTGAATATTCTAAAAATATTACAGAAAATTGTTATTTTTCTGAATCTGTGAAACTTAAAAAATACGAGGCTCAATCATTAAGCAAAAAACTTAAAGATATTATCAATTTTAATGAAAAGCTTGATGAATATTCAATTAAAATTATTGAATATGTTCACTATGTTGAGAGTTTTGATTTTGAAAATAGAGGACTTATGAAATCAGACTTTTACTTGAATTATAGTATAGCAGAAGATGGATATACTGCAAAAATATCAATTAAAACATTATTTCAATCTCCTTATGATATGGAAGTATTTCCAATTTCGTTCGCTCAAATCAAAGAGCTTGACAGAGTATTGGATTTAGCTTTAGCGGCTATTTAAAAAATCTGAATGATTTCATAGCGTTTAAGGGGCAGTCTTAATAATTGGCTGCCCTTTACTTTTTCATTGCTATCTCTTTAAGTTCCTTTGGCATCTTTTCGATTGCATATCTCAAAGCGGTACGTGGCATCTCTTGTTTATGACTTATTACGTAGTCAAATACTTCCTTTTGGTAAGCATTACTTGCCGATTTCAGCATCCAGCCATATCCCTTTTGAACTAAATCGTCATTATCTAACAAAAGAATATCAGCAATTTCGAAAATTTCAGATAGAAACTTGCCTCTTTTTCCTGGGATTATTAAAGAGACTGCCGAAGCTCTGCGAACCCATCGATTGCTAGATTTTGCAAATTCTTTAAGTTTTTCAATATAAGCTGGATACATTTCGATAAATTCACCCATGCTATGATTGCAAAAAGTATCGCAGCTAGCCCAGTTATTAATATAATTTCTTATCCAATATTCGAATTTTTGAAAATCTTCTGGTTTATATTGCTTACGTACAAAAAAAGACCAGTGGGCAGCTATAAACGATTCTTCGATATATGTGGATTGCCAAAGCTCATCGCACAAATCAAATAAATCATTTTTACTTATTTTACCAAGCTTATTAAAATACTCTTTTGCAATTTGATTGACGTATGGAATTTTGACTCCATAATAATTAATCTTTTCTTTGAAAAATCTTTGGCTGTTTGCCTTAGTTTTTTCATCAGTTTTGTTTTTCAACAGTTCTCTAATTTCGTTGATTATGCTATTCATAAGATGTTACATATCCCATTTAAAGTTATTCTTATAATCTGTCATTTTATAGACATGGAAATAATAGACAATTACTGAGCTTCTATAAATAGGAATAGCAGCAATTTTTTCAATTTTATTGAAATATTCTGAATATAGATTTTCAGGATCTTTAAAATCTCTGCTACTTGTTATATATAATAGAGTGTTATTTGAATTAATATAATTTCTATATTTATTTATCCATGAGTATTTATGGACATCTCCCATATCTCCCATTGCAATAAATTTTATATTCAGAGGATATGCAACGTAGTAATCAATATTCGCCGAAGGAAACCATCTGTGAGAAGTAATTACCAGATTCGATTTTTCGGGCAGGCTATCTGCAATTTGCTGGATACCGGCTCTCAATTGCTTCCATCCAAACATATCTAAAGATATATCCTTTCTACCTGCTTTATAAATATCATTGGCGGGCTCGTTAACAAAAATTCCGTAATTTACTTGCATAAAAGCAGATACGATTACAAGAAGAAAAGTAATTATAGTAATTTTAATTGAAATAGGCAATTTGGGTTTTATGCTCAGTTTGTCAAATTTTAAAGATAATATAACTGATGCAATTATAATTAAATTGGTAAAAGCAGGTCCGCTCCAATGTGGCAAAGTGCGTTTGAACAACGAAAAACCAATAAAAGTTGCTATCATTGGAATTGAAATTAAAAGGAGCAATATAAATTCTTGTTTTTTATAGAGCTTTTGCTTAATTAATCCAATTAATGCAATGAATATAATTATATAATTTGCAGGATTGTTGTAGAAAACAGAGCCAAATATTTCGGATGCTATATAGTCGATTCGTAAGGATTTGCTAACTCCAACTCTTGAGCTATGGAAAGTATAGCTGATAAAATCATTAGAAATATTCCAAAATATAATAGGGCTAATACATATAAAAGTCAATAACAAAGCAAAATATAATTCCTTTTTTAGCAACCACTTACGTCTGAATAGCAGGATATATGCAATTGCACCAGACCATAAAAATGCAGAATGGTATTTTGAAAGCATAGCAAGCCCAATGAAAAGTCCTGATAGGACAAGATTCCTCTTTTGAATAGATTCTTCGGTATCATCCGAAAATACTTTAAGCATTGAATTAATTGCCAGCATCCAAAACAAAACCATTGGAGTATCGGGCATAATAAATACACCAGCTATAATAGACAGATAAAACGATGCATTATATAAACATACAGCATAAATACCGGCATAATCATCTTTTAACCTGCTAGCAATTCTAAAAATCAGGAAAGAATTGATTAACCCGATTATCAATCCGGGCATTCGCAAAAACACTTCGCTTGTAAAAGTTAGATTTAATGTAGTAATTTGTGCTAAATATCCAAGCATAGGCGGATGATCGAAATGGCTCCAGTCTGGAAACATCACATAAGTCCAGTAATATACCTCATCGTTTCCAAATTCTAATCCAATTGCCAATATTAATCTGAGCACAAAAAAGATTAATGCTATAAGCATTGCATAGTTTTTTGCTTTTGTATTCATTCAATCCTCATTTTATTCAAAACAAAAATAATCAATTGGCTGAAATTTTATCGGAAAATTTATTTATTAATTTTTGAGAAATATTTTAGTTAACTCGATTAACTGAAAATTAACAGTAAGCTTATTTTATGTTAAGTAATTATACGTAATTTTGAATTGAATTAATATGGTGATGAAGGATATGACAGCTAAGAAAATATTGATAATAGACGAAGATAATGATTTTGCGGATATAATAAGGAATAACGATAGTTTTGCTAACTACAATCTGACGGTAACCTGCTCTTCCAGTTTGAAAGACGAAGTTATAAATGAATTGAATCCTGATTTGCTTATTATTGATTATTCAATTGATCATGAAAATGAATTCAAATATTTGGATATTATAAAATCTAATCATGATGAGAAATTGATACCTATAATATACCTTACAAATGGTAATAATATAAAAGAGGAAGCTGTTCAGATAGAAAACACAT
>JAUQWR010000640.1 GCA_030835065.1 Candidatus Kapaibacterium sp. | reverse complement strand
AATTCTTTGTTACAAACCATTCCAAAGGATTTCGACTTGCTGTAAATGCAAAAAATGGTAGTTCTGCAATTGTATCTACTGTAATTAATGATTCTATCTATTATAATTCTTCAGAAAAAGGGATTCTAATTTCCACTTATAATTATGAACTGAAAGAGTATAAATCAGCATTTTTAAAAGATAATAATACTGCATTTTCATATTTGAACAATATAAACTCTAATGTCGTTTTGTCTTTTGTTTATAATCTTTCAGAGCCAATTGATTCAAAAATAAGAAATATATTGACAAACTATGGTGCTACAAAAATTAATATGCACCAAGCGGGCGATGTATATACCTTAATTGGGAAAAAATCAGGTGAAAAGATTTTTGAAGAAATGAATTCAAATTCAATTTCTTACAATAGTTTTATCGAAGATCCAAATGTGGAATACTACAAAGCCTCAATTTATCTTGATCAAGCTGGTCAATATGATTTGATAATTAATTCTAATGACAGAATTGAAAATACATTAATCGAAAGAGTAAATCAAACAAATCTAAGAGCAGATAATATTGCTGCAGACGTAATAATTCTTAGTCATCCTAATTTTAAAGATGGAGTGAAACCAATACAAGCCAATCATCAGGCTAGAGGGCTCAGGTCTTTTATTGTAGATGTCAATGATGTATATAATCAATTTGGGAATGGAATTAAAAGCCCTCACTCGATTAAGAAATTTTTGCAATTTGCACAAGAAAACTGGGTGAAACCATCTCCATTATATCTTATTCTTGTTGGAGATGCATCGTGGGATGCAAGAAAGAAAAGCAAAAATGCTATTAGCAATGATTATGTACCTACTTATGGTAAGCCTGTATGTGATTACTGGTATAGCTTGGTTGATGGAGATTCTATTCCGGAAATGATTGTTGGTAGAATACCGGTTATAAACAACTCGGAATTAGAGTCTTATATTGACAAAATAAATGTAGTAACAAATCAAAAACCAGCACCATGGATGAAAAATTTACTATATCTCACTGGTGGCTTATCAGATCAGCAAAGAGAAGCTTGGGCTGGTACAAAATATATTTTCTTTGATTTACTTTCAACTTTGCCATTTTGCTTTGATTCAAGTTCTGTTGCAAAATACGATCCAAAAGTTGCTTCAGAAAAAGAAACTGCTGAAATTCTTCAAAAAATTAATTCAGGTGCTTTTTGGGTGAATTTTTTGGGGCATGCTTCTTCTCAAACATTTGATATGGACGGCTGGTGGGCAAGTGCTCTTAATAATAAAGACAAATATGGTATTGTTACGACTTTATCCTGCAACGCAAGTGCTTTTGCAGAACCTTTAGCTTTTCATAGTAGAAATGAAGAGTATGTATTAGAAAAGGATAAAGGATTTTTTGCTTCGATGGGATCTACAACTGTTGGATTTACCGATGCAAGTGTAGAATTTTTGTATAAGCTTTTCATAGCTATGAAGGATACTGTCAAAAATTATCGGCGTATTGGCGATCTGATGAATTATACTAAGTTGAATATGTACGGTGCAGAAATTGCATTCCTTACTCGTTATCATTATGCGCTTTTAGGAGATCCCACTATTGAAGTTCCAATTAAAAAGAAAATAAGTCCGTATATTTATGAACCCGAACTTAAGATAATTGCACAAGATCCTTTGCGTGCTCCTATGAAAGAAGATAATTATGTAAAAATTAACGGAATTCTGAATAATCTTGGATTTGGAACTGAGCAAGTAGTAAAATTAAATTTAGTAAGAGAATATAAGAATATTAAAGATACTTTTAAACTTGAATTTCTTGGGCTATGCTTAAAACAAGATTTCGAATTTTTTGTGACAATTAATCAAATGGCTGGCGAGCATAATTTTGAAATACTTGTCCAAATTGATTCTTTAATCAATCAGCCTCTGTCGTTATACAAAGGCAAATTCTTTGTTTTCGCTACAAATCTTATTCTTTTAGATCCAAAAGAAAATTGGAATGTTGATTATCAAAATCCTCTATTCCGATTTATCAATCCTTTGCCTTCGGATGGGAAATATTCTTATAATTTTGAAATATTGAATACTACCGACAGCACTTTAGTTTATTCGAGTAAATCAGAAGAAATCTTGATTAGCGAAACTAATATTGACTGGAAGCCAAACATCCAATTGACAAATAATAACAAATATATTCTTAAATATAGAATAAATAATGATAATACTGGCATAAGCTCTGATTATGTTTATTCAGGTTTCTCCTGCTATGAATATTCTCCCAAAATAGTAAAATCCAATTATTCATCTAATTATGATTCAAAAAGAATTATAAAAAATTCTATGCAAAACTATTCTGATAATAGTTTGAAATTGGGTCTCAAATCAAATGAATTCAAATATGAACTT
>JAUQWR010000639.1 GCA_030835065.1 Candidatus Kapaibacterium sp. | reverse complement strand
ACAATAAAAAAAGGGGCAATTAAATTGCCCCTTTTTTTTAGCTGTTCATAGCCATTAAGAATTCTCTGTTTGTTCGTCTGCCTTTTAGGCGATCGAGCATAAATTCCATAGCTTCAACCGATTGTAAATCGCTCAATACCTTACGTAGAATCCAAATACGATTAAGTTCTTCTTGATCGAGTAATAATTCTTCGCGGCGAGTACCGGAGCGGTTCACGTCTAATGCAGGATAAATTCTGCGTTCAGCCAATCTTCTATCCAATACTAATTCCATATTACCAGTACCTTTGAATTCTTCAAAGATAACTTCGTCCATACGGCTACCAGTTTCGATAAGAGCAGTTGCAATAATAGTTAAAGAACCGCCTTCTTCGACATTACGAGCAGCACCAAAGAAACGCTTTGGTTTGTGAAGAGCATTAGCATCTACACCACCTGATAATATCTTGCCTGAGTGAGGAACAACAGTATTATGTGCGCGAGCAAGACGAGTGATAGAGTCGAGAAGAACAACAACATCTTGTTTAGCTTCAACAAGTCTTTTAGCTTTTTCGAGAACCATATCAGCAACTTGAACGTGGCGATCTGGTGGTTCATCGAAAGTAGAAGACACAACTTCGGCTTTAACCGAGCGCTCCATATCGGTAACTTCTTCGGGGCGTTCGTCAATTAATAATACAATCAACTTAACTTCAGGATGATTATAAGAAATAGAATTGGCGATTTGTTGAAGAAGAATAGTTTTACCTGATTTAGGAGGAGAAACAATAAGACCGCGTTGACCTTTACCAATCGGAGCAAGCAAATCAACTATACGCATTGAATATTCGCTTGGGCTTTTTTCCAATCTACATCTTTCGTTAGGGTAGAGAGGAGTAAGCACATCAAAATTTTTCCTTTCTCTTATAGATTCGGGTGAAGAATAGTTGACCGATTCAACTTTGAGAAGAGCATAAAATCTTTCAGCTTCTTTAGGAGGGCGCACCTGACCGCGAATAGTATCGCCAGTGCGAAGCATAAACTTTTTAATTTGGGAGGGTGATAC
>JAUQWR010000638.1 GCA_030835065.1 Candidatus Kapaibacterium sp. | reverse complement strand
TGATACTTCTGGTTTATCCTTAATATTTACTTTAATAGCAGTTTTGTCTTCTGTGTTTATGTTTGCTGTTATGGGATATGCAGGTGTTAAACCATATATTGGTGAATTAAAATTTCCTAACGAAAAACCCCATGAGTCGAGATGGTACTTATGGATAGGACCTGCTTTGCTTGGATTATTAAGCATAGTTTTGGGAGTTTTTCCTTCTCTAGTCCAGTTAGATGTTTTAATATCAAAAGCTGTTTCTTCGCAAATAGGTTCAACTTTTGCAATTCATTTGTCTTTATGGCATGGGTTTAATTTAGCTTTAATTTTAAGCATTATTACAATCGCTTTGGGATTATTATTATATTTAAATAGAAATTTACTTTTAAAAATAATGAATTCAATCAAGCCGATAAATATTTTATTACCTTCAAAATGGTATGATTGGATTTTTAATTCGACACTTAGTTTCGCAGAAATACAAACAAGAATAATACAAAACGGACATTTAAGAATATATCTTGCTACAATAATCGGAATGTTTGTAGTGCTTGGTGGTTTCAGTTTTATATATTATAATGATCCACAATCAGTTGTTTATGCTTTGGAAATTTCATATCAAAGATTTTTAGACCATATCAATCTGTTTGATATTATAATTGGTCTAATCATTCTTACATCTTCTGCTTTTGTATTGAGAGCTGAGGGCAGACTTACAGCTATTGCCGGACTTGGTGTATCTGGTGCTATGATTGCTCTTCTTTTTATTATTAATGGTGCACCCGATTTGGCTATGACACAATTAGCAATAGAAACATTAACAGTTATCCTGTTTGTATTCGTTTTATACAAACTGCCTAGATTTGGCAGGCACTCAACTAATGCTGAAAGAACATTCGACTTTATATTAGCTCTTTCCGGTGGAATTTTAATGTCATTAATTATTATTTATGTCAGTTCTTATGATATGATTAGTCCGGAACTTAGAGAATATTTTGCTCAAACCAGTTTTCTGCAAGGCAAGGGCAAAAACATTGTTAATGTGATTTTAGTAGATTTTCGTGGACTTGATACAATGGGTGAAATCACTGTGTTGAGTATAGCAGCCATCGGAGTATTTTCATTATTAAGATTAAAGAATAATGGAGGAAACAACTAATGAAATCAGTTATTTTAAGGGCAATGACAAGTTATCTACTTCCTTTAATGTTGATTTTCTCTTTATTTTTATTATTAAGAGGACATAATCAGCCCGGAGGCGGATTTGTGGGAGGATTAGTCGCTTCAGCTGCTTTTTCTTTATATTTAATTGCTTATGATATCGATAGAGTAAAAAAAATTCTATATTTCGAACCTGAAAAATTTATTGGTTTAGGTTTGCTTATTGCCGTTACTAGTGCTATATATCCTGTATTTTTGGGTAAACCATTTATGACAGGCACATGGCTTGATTTTCCACTTCCTATATTAGGAAAGGTTGGCACTCCCATGATTTTTGATGTTGGGGTTTATTTTA
>JAUQWR010000056.1 GCA_030835065.1 Candidatus Kapaibacterium sp. | reverse complement strand
TCATTGACGCTATCGTTAATTATAGCTCTAGTGGCGTCATAATACATTTCCAAATCAACTTCATAGCGGCAACCTAATTCGCGCTCTTCTGGTTTAACACCATGATAAGCATAAAACTTAGCATTGCTGATTGTTAACTTTGTCAAAGAAGTTTTTTTCATTGTTTTTTGCAATTATTAATCCAACAAACAGTCAAAATTAGCTAAAAAAAAGTACTATTAAAACATTTATTTAGTTATAAATTTATTTTAAGTAGTTTGTAATTTCCAATCTCAATTATTGTAATATATGAATTATCAATATAATTGTCTAATATATTGAGCTTAGTGGAGATTGCCGATTTATTGTTTTCCATAGGATTATCAATTTTTCTAAGAATTAAATAATCAATACTATTTGATTTCAGTTCTTTTACAATTTGTCTTTGTGCTTGTTCCGTATTGGCGGCACCTGGATGCATTTCGTGATAATATGTTGCAGGAATTCTATCGAGCAAGTAATAAAGAGCAATGTCATTTATATAAAGCAAATCATTGTCATAAGTTCCAATAAATATTTTTGTATCCTTGGGCAAATTACTTTTTATGTAATCATTTATTGTGTTTATAGCTTTAGCATCTTCATTATTGATTCTTAATTTGCTAGTATTATCAGATTTTACATATTCTGTTTCAGCACTGAAATAAGACTTAATTGAACTTATCTTTTTTGCTAATGGAAAACTAATTACAAATAGTAGAACTAAACTAATTGCTATATTTCTCAATGAATACTTTTTGGAGTAAACGAACAAATCTATGATGAGTATTAATGTACAAATAAATACTGCAAAAGCATGTTCTGCATCAGAACGAACAAGTGCTTGATTATAGAAGTTTAAACCTAAATTGATAATAAGCATTTTTTTCCAGAATATCGGACCATTAACCTTTAGTTCTTTCTTTCTTACCCTTTTGTACATTTGCAAAGCAGTCAATACAATAATTACAATTGGAAGATAGAAAATAGCAGATTCCCAAAGAATTGGAATTAAACTTTTCAAAGAGCTAAAGTGAAATGGATTTGGAAAAGCTAATGCTCTATATGAACCAAATTCTTTGATTGGAAATAGAACTAATGAATCAATTAATTGCGAAAATTCTATATTAGAAATTAGTAACAAAGCTAATGGAGCAAAAGCTATTGCTGCTGCAAGAGTAAACAACACACCATGACCGAAACCTATGATTATTCTTTGTCTAAAAGTATGTGTTTCATTTTCTTTAGCGGGCATACTCGAAAAGAATATAGCCCAAAACTCAGCTCCATATATATATCCAGCCATTTCGTGCCTGAAATATGCAGCTAGTCCGAGTGCTATTCCTGAGAAAATTATGTATGATTTGTTTCTATGTTCGAAGTATTTAAAAATCATATAAGCACTAATAAAAATTGAGATTATGCCAATAGGGAGTGCTCTGGCATAAAATGTGAAATGACCGGCTAATATGATAATAATTGGAAAAATGATGTAATAATATCTGTCTTTATAAATGTTTTTTGCTAAATATCCTGTTAGAAGTGCTAATAAAATCATCAGCAACATTGAGAAAATTCTAACAGTTTCAATACTTGAGCCAAATATTCCTTGAATGCCAGCTAAAAAATAATACCATCCAGGAGAGTAGAGAGTCCAAAAATCTCGAATTGGCATATCACCATTAAGGACTCTCAAAGACCCGACTAATCCATTGCCTTCGTCATAAATATTTATACCGGAAAATGCACCTAAATATAGATATATAAAAGAAATAATTATTGCGATGATTAGAATTATATTGCTTTTTTTTACTTTAAACATAGTAATCCATTAGTTAATAAAATTAAATTTATATAAATTTATTCAAAAATAAAATAAAAAAAATGGAGTACAAAATTTGTACTCCATTAAATCAAACGTGAAAATGTAAATTATTTATTAACTACAAATTTGAATGCTGTAATTCTACCATTCTTTGTAATTCTTAAATAATAAACGCCAGAACTCAAAGAGCTAAGGTCAGACATAATCATATTTGCTCCGGAAAATGTTCTGCCATTATATACATCCATCATTTTTTCGCCATTGATATTTACGATATCAGCTTCGACGAATGAATCATCTGAAGAAGTAAACTTAAAGCTTACGAAATCAGAAGCAGGATTAGGTGAAACACTGATATTCGAAATTTCATTGATTTCAAACACATTTGTACCATCAATGGCAACTGCTTTAACATCAACGTTTAAAGTTGCAGGATCGCCGTTGCTATTGATTACTAATGTAGCTCCTTTATTGCCTTTAGTTTTTGGAGAAAAACTAAAATTAATATCAACAGAAGAATTGGCAGCAATGGAACTAGGTTTAGGAGAATTTGTAATTGTCAATTCATCTGAACTAGTACCATTGTTTAAGTTAAGATTAATACTTGAAATTGAGATGGCTGAATTACCTTTGTTGAATACAGTCAATTTAGCTGTTTTTGTTGAATTCAATTTAGTAGTATCGATAGAAACAAGATCTACACCATTAGTGCTAATTTGATTAGATGCTGAAGCTTTTCCATAACCTACTAAATTGACATATAATTCACTTGGTATTCCATCAGTGATGATTGTAAGTTTAGCTTTTCTTTCACCGGCTTTTGTAGGAACGAACTTAATTCTGATATTTCCCGCAGCTTCTGCTTCAAGAGTAGTAGGCGAACCAAAAATTGCTTTAAATTCATCTGCTTGAGTATCGCCAATAGGTGTAATTTTATATTCTGTTACAGTTAATTTAGAATTTCCTTTATTTTTCAATTCAAGATTCTTTATTAAAGAACCATTTATTGAAGTAGAATCAAATTTAACTTCGCTTACACTATTAATATCAGGGATTCTGGTTACATTAACTACTGGTTTATCAAATTCCAGAGATGTAATATAATTACCTGCATTCCACACTTTCATTTTCTTTCCATCCCAATAAGCTGTTCCTGCTGTGGAAGTAAGTAATCTAGTAGAAAGTACTGGAATCCAGCTTTTACCCATATCATCACTTGCAAACATTTCACCACCATAAGCTTGGATAATAAACATATTTGTGCCTCGCATAGGGTAAACAGCTATTGGTTTAATGTTGATAGCATCAAAATTAAACACATCTTTTGTCCAAGTCTTACCACCATCCTTAGTATATGCTAAATATTTTGTACTAGAAACATCAGCAGAGCCTCCATAAAGGGCAACACCAGAATCTAAAGTTGAAAAGGCAATATCAGTAACAGTAGATCCTGTATTAACCAAATTAGAATTCCAAGAAGTTCCACCGTTTGTAGATTTATAAATTTTACCCTTATTAGAGCCGAACCAGAGAGTTTGGTCGAATACTTCGAAACAACCAACTAAACAAGTTTCGTCGATGAGTGGACCAGGAGCATTAGTTACTGGAAGCCAAGTAGATCCACCATCACTAGTTTTTGCGATACCCCATTTATCATTTGCAGGATCGCCTACAAAAACACCGCTTGTAGTGCTATAAAAATGAATGCCATTTACGAAACTTGTGATATGGCTAACATCTTTTGCAGACCAATTGGATCCACCATTAGTAGTTTTATAGATTTTAGCAACTTTTGTAGTTGTGCCGGTTGCTGCTCCAGCATAAGCAGTATTTGCATCGAATGCAAAAATGGAATGAATAGGTTCAGTTCCGGTAAAGTTCATCGATGGTCCGCCACTAGTCAATTTTACATATAGACCTGAGTTCATAGCACCTGAAAATCCGGCAAACCAAGCTGTGGATTTATTTACAGCAAATCCTGATGACATAACCGGATAGAAGTAATCAGGGAATCTAGTAATAAAAGTAAATATGTTTGATGTTTTGATTTGTATAGGAATTTGAACTAATTGATAATCAGTATAAGTGCCATCTTCAAAAGTCAATAAAACATCTGCAGTACCCGAAAACCAAGGATTGTTTTGAGATAATTGAACATTCAATTGAAAATCTTTACTAGCTTTTGTGGCTAATGCACCAATATTCAATTCAGTTTCTTTAACACTTATGTATGTACTCATAGGTGTAACTTTGATTTTAAGAGCAGAAGTAGGAGACAAGTGATTTGTAATATTTAAATTTAACACTTTAGGATTATTATTTGTTAAAATCTGATCTCCATTAGAAACACTCAAAGCAACATCTACGCCTGGAATTTTTCTGTCAGGATATTTTGGATTATTAAAAGTTAAGGCTTTATAAGCATTAGTTCTTCCGTAGAATTGAGGGCGGAGACTTCCTTTATTGAATACATTATCGCAAGTCGAACGAATTTGTCTTATTACTTGGCGAGGTGTATAATCGGGAAATACTAAACGAACTAAAGCTGCTAAACCGGCAGTGATTGGGCTAGCCATTGAAGTACCGTCGTTATTTCCATAATTATTATCAGGCAATGTAGATAAAATGCCTGCTCCAGGGGTATAAACAGTAACAACGTGTCCCCAGTTTGTAAATCCAGCAACCGCATCAGTCGAGGTAGAAGCACCAACACATAAAACATTTTCATAACAAGCAGGGAATTGGAGCCCGAGGTCTATATTATCGCCGTCATTACCAGCGGCAACCACAACCAAAGAACCTAATTGTGTAGCTTGATTGATAATGTCTTGTTCGGCAGGACTAGATCCTGGACCACCCCAGCTACAATTTATAACATGTGCACCTAATTTTGCAGCGTATAAAATAGCTTCATAACCCCGCCAGATGCCATTTACATTTGGATTGTCTGAAGCACACTTGATAGGAATTATTGAGCATTTTCCAGCTAATCCGGCGATTCCGATTTTGTTGTTTAATACAGCAGCTGCACATCCGGCTACGTGTGTGCCATGATCTACTTGCTTACTTGATGGTTTTGGGTCGTTATCTTCTAAATATTGACCACTGTAAATCTGGTTATAAGAAGCATTACCAACGAAATCCCAACCATGTATGTCATCAACTTTTCCATTGTTGTCGTTATCTTTGCTATCGACTGAACCATCGCCAAGATTTTTCCAAATATTATCGAAAAGGTCTTGATGAACCCAATCTGTACCTGAATCTACAATCGCAATTTTAATTTTTTTGTCGCCACCGGCAGTAATATCCCAAGCACGTTTAGCTTCGAGCTTAGTTAAATAATACTGTGAAGCATATTTTGGATCGTCAGGAGTATAGTCGAATGTATATCTTCTGAAAATTGGTACAGCATATTCGATGTCAGGATTTTTCATCAATTCAATACAGATATCATAAGGATTTACAGGGCTATCATAAAATACTTCATAAATTCTTTCAACACCAATTGATGAGCTGCTGAGTGGTTTGTCGCCATTTTCTTCTGCAAATGGAGCTCTAATCATTTTGACATTTAAGTTTTTTAAGCTACCAGCCACTAAAGTAGTAGGAAATACTTTAGATTTGCTTGCCATAGGCATAGCTGTCTTAGTTTTTATATGTATAGCATTTGGTATATAATCTTTCGCATCCAACTTCTCGATGAAGAATGTTTTAGCAGGCAAAACAGATCCATCTTCGAGTTGTTTACTTGGAATATTTATAGAATATGCAATTTTCCGAGTGCTTTGAGCTTTTTCCATAGCTTCGGCTACCCATGGATTTACCTTGGAATATGATATTGTAATTCCAAAAAGAGTGCATAATACAATAGTTAGTATTAGTCTTTTCATAACCAACCTTTTTTAAAATTATAAACTGTTATTCTCTTAATAAACATATTTTTTAACAATTTATTACAAAAATTGTCAAGAATAATTAACATGTCCGAAAAATTACATAAAAATCCAAGAAAAATCAAGAATTAATCTGAAATGTTCAAAAGTAAATAAAATTAATTACGTCGATGTTTTGGAATTAGCAATATACTGTCTTAATTTTGAACTTATTTTATTTAAAAAAATGATAGGTGATATATGTCGTTAGAATCAAAAATCAATGATGAAATAAAAATCGCCATGAAATCTGGTGATAAGACGAGATTGGATGCTTTGCGCTCAATCAGAGCCGCAATAATTGAATTTAATAAAAGTGGTGCAGATAGAGAAGCCAACGAAGCCGATGAAATGAAAATTATTAATATTCAGGCTAAAAAACGCAAAGATGCTATCGATTTGTATGAAAAAGCAGGTAGAACCGATCTGCTAGAAATTGAAAAAAATGAACTGGCTGTTATCCAAGAGTTTTTGCCTCAACAATTATCTGATGATGAAATTATTGCTGTTGTAAAACAAATTATTGAAAAAACAGGTGCTTCCGGACCTAAAGACATGGGAAAAGTTATGGGTGCATCTATGAAAGAACTTACAGGGAAAGCAGATGGTTCAGCGGTTCAAGGAATCGTTAAAGAACTATTAGGAGCTAATTAGAATGAATTATAATAATAGCAAGGCTATAAATAATATATATGAAGATACTTTTAAAGAATTAGAATTTTATAATGTCCTTGCTTTTGTTTCGAAATATTGCCTTTCCGAGCAGGGAAAGGAATTAATAATGTCTGCCAAACCTAATGAAGACTTGTTTTGGCTGAGATTAGAACTTGAATTAATCGAAGAAATGAAAGAAATCATGACTACCGACGAGCCTATTCCGCTTAGCGGAGTCGATGATATTCGTAAATTATTAAATAAATCTTTAATTCAAAATGCTATTCTCTCTGCGGCAGAAATTCTTTCTGTGCTTGATGTTATTCGTTCTTCAAGATACATTAGAAATTCTATCAAGCAAAGAGAAGAAACATATCCGAATATTAGTGAACTCATTAGTATGCTTTTCGAAAATAAAATTTTAGAAAAGCATATTAGCGACGCTATTGATGATACTGGCGCTGTTCGAGATAATGCAAGCAGAGAATTATTGCGTATCCGTATGGATATTGCAGAGAAATCTGCTCGATTACGCACTAGACTTCAGAAATTATTGCGAAAAGTTGCTGAAGATGAATTAGTCCAGGAAGACTTCTTTACTCTTCGCGAAGGGCGTTTTGTGCTCCCTATTAAATCTGAACACAAAAGGCATCTTCCCGGAATTATTCATGGATTGTCTCAGACTGGTGCTACTGTTTATATTGAGCCAACTGAGATAATTGAAATGAATAATGATCTTTCTTTATTAAAAAATGAAGAAGAAAGAGAAATTGCAAGAATTTTGCAGA
>JAUQWR010000637.1 GCA_030835065.1 Candidatus Kapaibacterium sp. | reverse complement strand
TGAAGCTAATAGTAACAAAAATTTTCCAAGCTCCAATTTGGCTGTTAAAATCCAAATAGTAACTCACAAAACCCAGAGTACTATTGGCGAGCCAAGTATCGGCTTGAAAAATTTGAAAATTAATAATGTTGCTGTTGGTATGGATTTTATTAAAAAAATAAATACACCTTCATTAACAAGATACAATTATATAATATATAATATTGGCAGTTCCAATTCAATCAATATTTCTGGTGAAGTATTCAGATTGGTCGATGGCTCTAATGTTATAGGTAATGAAGGCGAAAATAATAGAATCGAAATCTCCATTGGAAGCTTTGTTCCTCCTTTCCCAGATTATGTTGTTGTAGATGACTCTTGGACTGGCTTGAGTAATGGTACAGTTGTTACTGTAGATGCTCAAAATTATACAATTGGTTTTGATGCATTTGAAACAATTACAAAAGGTCTGAATGCTGTTAATGCTAATGGTACCGTAAGAGTATTGCCTGGAAATTATCCTGAATCTTTTACTGTTAGTAAATCAATGACTTTATTTGGTGCTGGAATTGACGCATCAAATATAATAGTACCTGGCAATTTGCCAAACCAAGGTAATTTTATAGTTTTCGATAATAATGCTGTTGTCAACTTTTACGGCTTTACTGTGAAAGGTCCTGGACCCAGCGGTTGCGGAAGTATAAGCAAAGGTATTTACGTTAAAGGTAATGCAAACGTAAATATTCATGATAACAAAATTATGGATATAAGGGATAATCCTTTTAGCGGATGCCAGAATGGTATTGCTATTCAAGTAGGAAGAAATTATGAATCAACAATTGGTAGAGCTACAATTCAAAATAATATTATTGTTGGTTATCAAAAATGCGGGATTGTTGTTGATAATACAGGTTCTTATGCTAGCATTATTAATAATACTATTTTGGGTGCAGGACCAACTGTTGTCAATTCTCAAAATGGTATTCAAATTAGTAGAAACGCTACCGCCGAATTGATTAATAATAATATACAAGGCAATAGCTATATAAAAGATGATAGCTATAAATATGGCGCCACTGGTATATTGCTATATCTATCAGGTGCAATTTCTGCTATAAATGGAAATACTATTGCAAATAACGACAATAACTTGTATTCTTATGATGCAGGGCAAATTAATCTAGGTGCAAATACTTTTGGACTTCCAGCTGCACCAATTGATTATGGGAATTATATTGCAAATTATTCGAATTATGATATAAATGCTAGTCTTTGTACTTTTAATGGCAAACTAGCTTCTGCCATGACAAAAGCAGAATTGTTTGATTTGGAAAGATATACTTGGCATGCTCTGGATGGCTCAGATAAGCCAGGCTTGGTTTGGTACGTACCCAATAATGTTTATGTACCTACAGTAAACACGATTCAAAATGCCATTGATGCTGTTCCTGAATATATCACAATTAATATTCAGAATGGCAATTATACAGAAAACTTGAAAATATTGCAAGCTGTTACTTTATTGGGTGAATCCGGTACTTTACGACCTACGATAATAGGTACAATAAGTGAATTATTACCCGGCAATTTATGGAAAGATATCCTTTTCAAAGATTTGATGATTAAAAATGCCGGGCAATTAGTAGAATTTTCTTACGGTGGCGGCCAAGCATGCTCTATAGATGGTCTTGAGTTTAATAATGTCAAATTCATATATAACGGAAATGCTCTTCCAAGCAATGTATATATGATGTTGGGAGAGCAAGAAGGCAACCGCACTAATATTTCGGGACTTGGATTTTCGATGTTGAATTGTGAAGTGGAAATACAAACTCCAAATTGGATTCCATTTATTAAATGGTATCAAACATTTGGCGGTCCAATTAAAATTGAAAATTCTAAATTTAATGCTGAAGGCAAAACAGTCAATGAATTTTTGAACTTTGGTTCTAATCCTGAAAATCTAACAATTAAAAACTGTGAAGTAAGAACAGGATCGTTCTATTTGTCTGGCGGACAAAATGCTATGGTAGAAAATTCCAAGTTCTATAATGCTTCATTGACATTTAATGGATGGATTAATGGTGAAGCCAAAAATAATTTATTCGATAGTTATAATTTATGGTCGAATAGAGCTCCTTTGATGATTCAAGCTCGTTGGGGCGAATCATTAAATGATAATATCGATATACATCATAATACATTCCAAAATATACTTAGCGGATATTCTTTCTTTGTATTATATGATCCAATTCCGGCAAGTGAAGATAAATTCAAAAATATAAACTTGCACCACAATAAATTTTTGTCAAATAGACCAGTATTCAACAGCCATCCAAACAAATTTTATGTAAAGGCTGAAAATAATTATTGGAACGATCCAAGTGGTCCAAAATTCAATAATGGGACAATTATTGATGGTGGGAATGGTACAGAAATATCAGCTGGAATAGATTTTGCACCATTTTTCACAAATCCAACCATGACAACTCTATCAAATATTAAAGTGGATAAAGTATTGCAAAATGGAGTATTTGATGAAATCAAAAATGCAACACTATGTGCTTACAACTATGATGTAATAGAAGTAGGCAGCGGATCTAGCAATTGCAATGAGCCATATCAAGGATTCCAAGTATATTATGGTGTGTCAATTCTGGGATTTGATAATTGGGTAACAGGCGAATTAAAATCCTCTTCTCAAAAAATTCCTTCGATGATTAGAGCCATGAACTATATAAACAATTCGGGTGTATTAGTTGATATGCTTGGTGGATCGAGCCCAATGGCAGATTTCTTTGCATTCGACTGTGGATTTTACACTGAATGTGAATCACTTAATGCTGCAGAAGTATTTAATATTTCTACAGCAGAAAATTCCGGCGAATTTATTTATAATCAGTTATTCTATTCTGATGCAGCTTTCCATCTTGAGCCATCATCCAATGACGCTTTGCTTAGCGGTGATGAAATCAGCTATGTCAATGATATTACTTACGATCCGGAAGATGCAAGAGCTCCTACAATTTCCAAACGCCCTAAGTGGTATTTGGAAGGTATTAATGGTATGCCGGCAGTCAAATTCGAACCGGATTATAATTGGATACAACTAAAAAGTGATGCTTTGGCATGCGATCATAAAGATAAGATTTCTACTGGAAGAACTTCTTATACTAGTGCACCTGACAAGAAATATATATTTGTTGTATTCAAACCAACTCAAAATATTATTAATGGCGAGCAAGTCCTTTTCGAAGCTGGAGGCCAATTATCAGGATATAATATTTATCTCCAAAATGGAACATTGGTAGCTGGAATGTGGAATTCTGTTCAAACACGATTTATTACAATGAATACTCCCGGACTTATTAAATATGATGATGCAAATATTGTTTGTTTAATGTATGATGGTACTCAAATGCAATTATATTTTAATGGCGAACTCTCCGGTACTTTAGACTTTAAAGGTTTGCTGAAAGATGCTACTTATGCAAATGATTGCGAAGGTGTCGGATGTGCAGCAAACGGTACTAGATTCAATGGCTATAATTTCCATAGCTCATACTTCAAATATTTTAATGGATTTTTGGGAGATGTGATTGTATTTAATGGAATGAACGAAGATATGTCTTATGATAATATTATTTATGATTTGGCATTCAAATTCAATCCTTCCTGGTACTTAGGTCCTGAAATTCCAATTGGAAAATTAGCTGAATGGAAATATGATAAACAAGATGATGTTGAAACAACAGGAATCAATGTCGTTCCAAATCCTGTGTCGAGTATCTCATATTTCAATTATGAAATCAACGAAACATCCCATGCATCCATTTATTTGATTAACGAATTAGGTCAGATCGTTGCAAATATTTATGATGGTGCAATTGCAAAAGGGATACACGAATTTTCAATTAATGCCCAAAACTTGAGCAATGGCGTTTATACAATTGTTGTAAATGCAAATGGTTCAAGCACTACCGGCAAGATTGTTGTCTCTAAATAATTCAAACCAAACAAATACTAACTTTTGACGGGGCTCGTGCCCCGTTTTTTTTTATAATAAAACTAAAAAAATCAAGAAAATAACCGATAATTTTATTAATTTTAGTTTTGATTTCAAAACTTATTGATTTTTATTGTAATAAGTACTGAGCCGGGAGATTTATGGCTTTCACAAACAATCAAAAATGTAGTTCAATCTTTAAGACTGATGATTGTAATAATGAGAAATGTGCTTCGAAACGTGCGATAGCTATTGGCACAAATATTAGTAGTGAAACAATTTCTCATCAAAATGGCAAAGATGTTTATTATAGATATACATCAGTTCCGCTAAAAGATGAAAATGGCAATGTGGTGGCTGCTTTCGAAATGTTTAGCGACGAGACTGAATCAAAAATTGCTGTAGAAAAAAGTCAAAAATTAGCAGATTATCAAAAAGCACAAACTGAAAAATTGATTTCTGCACTTACAAAATTATCCGAGGGCGAACTATCTTTTGCAGTAGAGCCAGACAAAGCTGATTCAGACTGCCAAGAAGCTTATGAAATGTTTTCTAAAATTTGTGATGCTGTCAATTCTACTGTTCATTCAGTCAAATTAATGACCGAAGATACAAAAATGTTGGCTGAATCAGCTGTAGATGGCAAGCTAGATATGAGAGCAGATGTGAGCAAACACAAAGGTGAATTTAGAAAAATCGTTCAGGGAGTTAATGATACGCTCGATTCGATAGTAAGACCTCTAAATGTTGCAGCTGAATATGTTGATAGAATTTCAAAAGGAGATATTCCACCAATAATTATTGATGATTACAAAGGTGACTTTAATGAAATAAAGCATAATCTCAATCAATGTATTAACGCTGTTAATCTACTGGTTACTGATATAAATTTACTTTCTGATTCGGCAGTCGAAGGGAAATTAAATCTTAGAGCAAATACACAAAATCATCATGGCGAGTTTCAAAAAATTATAGAAGGAATTAATAGCACAATAGATTCTCTTGTTTCATTTATTGATAATATGCCGGTACCTGCATTTATAGTAAACAATATGTTTGAAATTCAATATATTAATAATGCTGGTGCAGAATTGGCAGACAGGAATAAATTTGATATAATAGAGAATAAATTCAAGTGTTATTCTCATATTAATTCAGAGATATGCAAAACCAATAATTGTGCTTGTACAAACGCAATAAAATATGGAAATCCTGTAAGTATAGATACTTTAGCAAATCCTACTAATATTACTCTGGATATAAATATAAATTCCATTCCAATTAAGAATAGAAAAGGCGATACTATTGGTGCTCTGGAAATAATTAATGATTTCACTGATATTAGGAATGCTACACGCAAATCTCAAAAAATTGCTGAATATCAAGATATGGAAATTAATAGAATATTGGATTCATTAAATAATTTAGCTTCCGGTAATGTAGATTTCGAACTTGACAGTAACTCTGCAGACTACGATACTTTTGATGTAAAAGCGAAATTTGATTTAATCAATAATTCAATTTCTATTTGCAAAGATTCTATAAAATCACTAACTGATGATACACATCTTTTAGTGAAATCTGCTATTTCGGGAAATCTTAATTATAGGGCAGACGAACTAAGACATCAAGGCGAATATAAGAAAATTATTGCTGGATTTAATAATACAATCGAAGCTTTGGTCAATCCAATAATTAAAACAGTCGAGTATATCGAAAATATCTCTAATGGTGTGATACCAAACAAAATCACAGAAGATTATAATGGTGAATTTAATATTATTAAAACTAATTTAAATCAACTTATTGATAATCTAAATGGAGTATTTGATGAATCAGGTGCACTTATTGAGCAAATTATATTAGGTAATTTGCAAGCAAGAGGAAATTCTGAGAAATTTAAAGGTAAATGGTCTGAGTTAGTAATTAAATTAAATAATATTATTGAACAGGTAGAAATTCCTATCAACGAACTTCATAAAGTTCTAAAAAATGTAGCTGTCAATGATTTTACTTTAAATGTAAACTCAGAATTTAAAGGTGTATGGAATGAATTAAAAAATGCAACTAACGACACCATGAGTAGGCTCGAGGCTATTCAGAGTTTGGTT